>NZ_LS483403.1:1500000-1793521 GCF_900475675.1 Streptococcus lutetiensis | reverse complement strand
AGTCTATTCCTTTTTGTGGATAATTCATAAATTATTTTAACATAAAATCTCAAAGTTTTCCACAGCTGTGAAAATAAAAAACCCACACTGTTTATAGGAGTTTTCCACAGGGTGTGGAAAACATATAAAAAAGCCTAAAATCAGTGATTTTGGCCGCTTTTTATTGTGGAAAACTATGAAATTGAAAATGAGAAATTCACAAGCTATTTTAGCCTGTTGATAATTCTGTTTAAGTCTTCTTCTGATTGAAAATGTAATTGTAAGTCTCCTTTAAAGCCACTTTTAGAAAGTGATAAGGTGACAGGAAGACCTAATAATTTTGATAATTCTTCTTCTTGATGACGGATAAAAATATCTTTTTTGCTTACTTTAGAAGATGTTTTTTTCTTTTTAGTAGATTTTACAGCTTGTTCGAGTTTGCGAACGCTCATATCCTCGTTCAGAATTTTTTGGTACCACTTCTCCTGCTCTTTTTCGTCCTTAAGTGTCAGCAGCACACGCGCATGTCCTTGAGAAAGTTCACCTTTTTCGACGGCATGAGAAATAATCGTCGGTAAATTCAATAAGCGCAAGCAATTCGTAATATAAGGACGAGATTTTCCCATAAATTGTGCTAATTCTTCATGGGTCATTTGATTTTTATCGAGCAATTGCTGATAAGCCTTGGCTTCTTCAATAGGATTAAGGTCAGAGCGCTGCAAATTTTCGACAATAGCAAGCTGCATGCTTTCTTTATTAGTAATATCTTTTATAATTGCAGGAATTTCGCTTAAACCAGCCATTTTTGATGCTTTAAGACGTCTTTCGCCTGCAATGAGCTCATAACCAAAAATATCTGATTTACGGACGATTATCGGCTGTATGAGGCCGTTTGCCTTTATTGAGCGAGAAAGTTCTTCTAATTCTTCTGGTTTAAATTTCAAGCGAGGTTGATAAGGATTTGGTGCAATATCGTCAATAGGTATGAGATTAAGTGTTTCAATCATAGTTTTTTCCCTTTAAAAAAATGAAGCTGAGAAGCTCAGCCTCATTAGTTTTTAGTTTTAAGTCAAATTATTGATTTGATGAAGAGAGGTCTTGTGTTGTTTTCGTTAGTTTAATAGTTTCTGTTTTCTTGTCAGTACCACGATAGAAGGTTACTTTAATAGAATCTCCAGTTGAATGACCGTAAAGAACACTTTGAAGATCTGTGATAGAAGAGACATCTTTATCATCAATAGCTGTGATTACATCGTATTTTTTAAGTACTCCTTCAGCAGGCATACCTGATTGAACTGAAGCAACGACGATACCAGATGTGACGCTAGTTGGAATATTTAGGCGACTGATTGTTGTTGTTGATAAATCGCTTAGGTTAGCCATTGTGATACCAAGTGCTGGACGAATAACTTTTCCGTTTGCTTCTAATTGATTAATAATTTTAACCACATCATTAGCTGGAATAGCAAATCCCATACCTTCTACAGAATTACCTGATCCAGAATCTGAGGTAGAAGAGATTTTACTTGAATTAATACCGATTACTTGTCCTTCAATGTTAATCAAAGCACCACCAGAGTTACCTGGGTTAATAGCGGCATCAGTTTGGATAGCATTGGTTGAAATTGTTTCGCCATCGTCGTTAGTCATTGTAACTGTACGGCTTAGACTTGAGACAATTCCTTGTGTCACAGAGTTAGCATAATCAGTACCTAGAGGGCTACCAATAGCAATGGCTGTTTCACCAACAGTAATTTTATCTGAATTAGCAAATTCAGCTACCGTTGTGACTTTATCAGAAGCAATTTTGACAACGGCGATATCTGAGTATGTATCGGTACCGACTAATTCACCGACTACTTTTGTACCGTCAGAAAGCATGATTTCGATTTGACTAGCACCATCGACAACGTGGTTATTAGTAACGACATAAGCAGAATTGCCGTCTTTTTTGTAAATAACCCCAGAACCTTCACTAGCGATACTTAAATCACTATCTGATCCATTATTAGTGTTATTGTCTAAATTGCCACCAAACATTTGCATATACAAATCATTTGAAGAGCTATTTGATTGATAATTGATGACTGATACGACTGCTTCTCTCACTTTTTCGACAGCTTTTGTCGTATCATTAGTATTTGAGTAACTTACTTTACTTGTTGTAGTTTTTGTACTTGAACCACTAACATTATTGATTGAGATGCCAGCCATATTCAAAATGAGTAAGGTCCCAGCAACTCCTCCGATGAAACCAACTAAAATAACGGATAGTGGTTTAAGGATTTTTTTGTAATTGACTTTTTGAAATGTTATTTTTTTCACGTCTCTTCCTCCTTTTTTTATTCACAGATAGCATATAAAAAACGACTTAATTATACCTTAAAAGATAAAAAAAATAAAGTAATCCACAGGTTGTGGAAAACTTTTTAAGTTTGTTCAAAAATCCTCAAAATATAGCGTTATTGAGCCTAATTACAGATTGTTAATATGTGGATAATGTGTGAAAAGCTTGTGAATATGTGGTAAAATAGAAAACATGAAAGTAAAAATTATTGCTGTTGGAAAATTAAAAGAAAAATACCTAAAAGATGGTATTGCAGAATACGGAAAACGCATGAGTCGCTTTGCCAAATTTGAAATTGTTGAGTTACCCGATGAAAAAACACCAGATAATGCGAGTGAGGCGCAAAATCATCAAATCATGGAAAAAGAGGGTGACCGTATTTTAGCTAAAATCTCTGAGCGAGATTATGTCATTGTTTTGGCTATTGAAGGTAAACAATTCCCATCAGAAGAATTTAGTAAGATTATCGCTGATGCAAATTTGAGAGGTTATTCGGACATTGTATTTGTCATTGGAGGTAGCCTAGGTTTAGCTGACAAGGTAAAAAAACGTGCAAATTTAAAAATGAGTTTTGGTTTACTAACTTTACCTCATCAGTTAATGCGCTTAGTTTTAGCTGAGCAAATTTATCGAGCTTTCATGATACAACAAGGAAGTCCTTATCATAAGTAAAAAGCTGTTCAATATTTGAACAGCTTTTTCTAGTTTCATGTGAAACACTACTAGTGGAGAAAATAAAAAAAGCCGACTAAAGCCGGCTTTAGATTTGATCCCAGCAGGATTCGAACCTGCGACCGTTCGCTTAGAAGGCGAATGCTCTATCCAGCTGAGCTATGAGACCATATCAACTTAATCATTCTATCAAAATAACAGCTTTTCTGTCAACTAAAAATCGTACTTTACGCTGCCTTGTCTGGTTTTTGAAAAGTAAAGAATAAGTAAAAGAAAAAAATGCTTTTTTACTAGTAAACAATTTTCTTCTTTACCGAAAGTTCACCTGTAAATGCTTGATATTAAAGGCTTTTTAGCACGTTAAAATTGTTTGAATTTTTTGGCGATAATTTAGTGCAAAAAAACTTCAAAAAAAGTAAAAAAATTGAAAAAAACTATAGACAAAGAAAAAATATCTGGTATAATAATAAGAGTGTTGAGGGGAAATCCTAAAACTTCTGGTCCGTTGGTCAAGGGGTTAAGACACCGCCTTTTCACGGCGGTAACACGGGTTCGAATCCCGTACGGACTATAAAACTACTGCTTAGCAGTTTTTTTGTTTATCCGGCATAGCTCAGTTGGTAGTAGCGCATGACTGTTAATCATGATGTCGTAGGTTCGAGTCCTACTGCCGGAGTGATAAGACACCTTCCTAAGTTTTACTTAGGATTTTTTATTGCCTAAAAAGAGCTAGAACAATTGTTCTAGCTCTTTTGGTGTTTATTTATTGTTTCCTAGATAATCAAGTGAACAAAAAAGTATCTAAGGTGTACTGACCCCAAAAAGTTGGACAATAAATTATTGAAAGGATTTAGTTCTGTATTGCACAGGACTGAGTCCTTTTAATTTTGTCTTGATACGTTTATTGTTGTAATAAAAAATATAATCCGTAATGGCTTGTTCTAGCTTATCAAGCGACTTAAAAGTCTTTTCATAACCGTAAAACATCTCAGACTTTAAGATGCCAAAGAAGGACTCCATCATGCCATTATCTGGACTATTTCCCTTGCGTGACATAGATGGACGAATCCCTTTGGATGCCAAGAAATCATGATAAGACTGGTGTTGATATTGCCACCCTTGGTCGCTGTGAAGAATAGTTCCTTGGTAAGAGGTAGCCGGAAATGCTCTTTTAAGCATGGTTTGAACCTGTTTTAAATCAGGTGAGCGTGACAAGGTGAATTCAATAATCTCACTATTGTATCCATCAAGAACAGGGGATAAATAGAGTTTCTCTCTAATATTTGGTAAAGCGAATTCAGTGACATCTGTATAACACTTCTCATAAGGCTTAGCCCCTTCAAACTGACGTTGAATTAGATTATCAGCTTTCTTCCCAATCTCTCCCTTGTAAGACGAGTATTTACGCTTACAACGAGTACGATCAGCGAGTCCCATGAGTTTCATTAACCGTTGAACCTTCTTATGATTGATAACAAATCCTCGGTTTCTTAGTTCTAAATGAATACGACGGTATCCATAATTGCCTTTATGGTCATCGTAAATGGTTTGAATTTCTTATCTTTCTTAGCTCTATTAAACCGTTTCAACTGATAATAATAAGTAGAACGAGCTAGCTTAGCGGTTTTTAGTAAGAGGTCTAATCGAAATTCTCCTGAGACCAGTTCTCTAACTGTTTCCGCCTTTTGCGCTGTAAGGCTTCGTCCCTCAAGCGCAATTCCCTCAACTTTTTTAGATAAGCTACCTCGGTACGCAGACGCTCATTCTCTTCCAGAATATGCTCTAGCTCAGTCATTTCTTTACAAGTTTTCTTTGGTTTACGTCCCATCTTACTCGGTCTCCCTCGTTGTTTCTCAACAATAGTATACCCGTTTTTCTTGTATTGTGCTATCCAATTGGTGAGTAGGGATTGTTGGGGAAGAGCATAATCCAGTGATACGGTGAGCTGAGATTGACTGTCAATAAGAACTTTATTAATGGTTTCCTGCTTTAATTTAGAGGGATAATACTTATTTTTCCCTTTTTTAACAACCTCAATACCATGTTTATTCATAAGCCGTACCATGTACTTAAGATTGGATAGACATACACCGTACTTTCGACTAATATAAGGCCAAGAAAAACCAGCTTGTCTTAACTGATATATTTCTAGTTTATCTTCATAACTTAATTTCATACAAAAACACCCCAATTGTTAGATTTTTTTCTGTCTAACTTTTGGGGTGCAGGTCAAGGGATACTTTTTATTTTTTTCGTTTTCTGGCGATATTGTAACAGATAAATAGGAGGAGTCCAACTGATGATAACATCACTCCTTCTTTAAAACCTGTAGGCAGATAAGTCAGAATGACTTTGCCTTTTCCAGATTTTACATCAACTTTCATAAAGCCGTCTTGAGCTTTTGATAAAGTGATTTTTTGGCCGTTTTGAGTGGCTGTCCAACCTTTATCGTATGGAATAGTAAATAGGAGTGATGAAGCTTTGTCAGATTTGTAGGTAGCCGTTACAGTGTTTTTATTGGTAGTAACTTTAACCTTTTGATGATTAATGGTTTCCATAGCTTTTTGATAGCTTGTCGTATCTAGGGCATAAAAGTTCGGTTGGTTAAATGATACTTGGTTATTTTCAGGGAATGAAAGAGTAACATGCAAAGTTTGACTATCTTCAAAATATCCAAGATCAAAGAAAGTGTAGGCATTATCAGTTGTATATTCTACCGTTTTACCGTTTACAGTAATTTGGACCTTCTGGCTATTTTCATTAGAGAAGGTGATATTTGGAACGCTGATATAAAGTTGGGTGTTTGGAGCGACAGTAAGGTTATAATCAGCATGCGAATTTAATTGTCCGTCGTTACTAGTGGTTACACGACCATTTAGAATATTAGCTCCTCCTGATAATTGGGAGGGCACACGCGTGAAGTATTTTTCAGATAAGCCAGTGAGATTGTTCATCCAGTTAGTTTGGTTGTCAAGCGTGTTGACACTGAAGTCAATATCTTTGTAAAGCCCATTGGTTAGAATTGCTAATTGGCTAGCGTATTGATTTTCATATAGTGATGTATTACCAGAGTTATCAAGGTAATGGAACCCAAATTTGTTGACATCAGTTTCTGAAAGATTGTATTTGACAGCAAATAAACTATCCATTAGCAAGGTATTATTTTGATAACGAAGGTTTAGATTTGTTCCAGTTGACTTAAAGCCAAGTCGATCAAGCGTGCTGCTGGATGTCGTGTTTCGAATAGATGAGAACTGAGAAATACCATGATAATTGTATTTCATGCTGTCATTACCTGTTTGAGGAAGGAGCTCCTCGGTACGATAAAATGTCGTGTTTAGGTTTTGACTTTTTTGAATGAGTTTTTCAGTATCTGTCAAATTAAGCTCATAACTTTGACGAGAAGGAAAGACCCATTCGCTATTTAGGGCTGTAATTTGATAATAGGTATTAAGTGAAATTTCAAATACTGTAAAGAGGAGTGTAAAGCTAATGAATAAATTAAATGTTAAGTACTGCTTAGCGTAGCTAATTAATATAATGGTGTAGGCTGCCAAGAAAGAAAAGGTGATAATGATTTGTGGTGCTTCTAAAAATTGATAATGATTTTTGAGCAGTACCGTAGCTAAAAAGCCAAGTCCTAGTGGAACAATACCAACAAGGTAATGCTTAACAGTTAATTCTTTGAGACGTGATAACGTTTCTGCTGCCAGAAGAATCATCATTAGTGAAAATGCCCAAGAATAACGGTGAAGAAACATATTAGGTGAGTGCATTCCCTGCCACATTAAATCTAATGGTTCAAGGTAAAAACTAGCAATAATGAGTAGTAACACAATGCCAGAAGCTAGGCGAGTTTGCCACTTGATTGACTTGATGGTAAAGAAGATAATAGCTAAGATTAGCGGGAAAATCCCTACATAAATCATAGGAATTGAGCCAAATTTTGTTGTGTCATAAGCACCAACAAAGTTTTTGGCAAACAAGTCTATAAACCACGAATTCTCTGTAAACCATTCTGTAAAGCTAGAAAATTTTTCGCCGTGCGTTGACAGGTCTAAGTAAGTAGGTAATAGCATTACGCAACTAGACAATCCAGCTAAAATTGACACTACTGTAAAGTCTAGCCATTGACGTCCAATTACTTTCAAGCAGCTTTCCTTGCTGATTTGAATAAGAAAATAAAGCACAAGGAAAATAGCAACCATATAACCAAAGTAGTAATTTTGAATAAAGAGAATGGTTAACGTCAGGTAGTATAAGATGAATTTTTTCTGATTTAGCAATCGATTAAGTCCTAGAATAATGAGCGGCAAAAGGATGAAAACATCCAGCCACATATTAATCTCAATCTGGCTAATAGCAAAGCTCATCAGCGCATATGAGCTTGAGAGGATAACGGTAAATGGTTTTAATACCTTTGGATACAGTTGGCGTAGGCTATAAAAGCTAGTTAATCCCATGCAAGCAACTTTTAGCAGGGTAAAGAGATAAATAGCATCGGGCATGCTTTTTAAGCTAAAGAAGTAAACAAAAGGTGAGAAGAAACTACCAAGATAATAGCTGATTAAAGCATAAAAATTTAAGCCCAGTCCACTGGTAAAAGTATAAAAGAGGCTATCTGAACCATGTAAAATATTTCGTAAATTTTCAGCGAAAATAACGTATTGATGAAAGCCATCACTAGCTAAAATAGTGGTCTCACCGTTAAAGGAAATATTTTCAGCTAAAAGGGCTAGAAATAAAATCACGAAAGGCAAGAAGAATGCTGTTAGGTAGTAAATGGTGTTATTTGTTAGTTTAAAAGATTTTAGTTTCATAATGTTAGTAAGACAGGTTGAGATAATAATCCCAACCTGTTTCTTTTCTATAATGTAAAATATGGTCAAGTCATTTTAGATTACGACATGATAATTAGTCTTTCCAAAGTTCTTTAACTTTTGCTTGAACTTCTTCATTTTCAAGGAATTCATCATAAGTTTCATCGATACGGTCAATCACACCATTTTTAGAAATGACAACGATGTGGTTAGCAAGTGTTTGGATGAATTCGTGGTCGTGACTCGCAAAGATGATAGATTCTTTGAAGTCTTTCAAGCCATCATTCAAGCTTGAGATTGATTCCAAGTCTAAGTGGTTAGTTGGGTCATCAAGGACAAGAACGTTTGATTTGAGAAGCATCAATTTAGAAAGCATCACGCGCACTTTTTCTCCCCCTGAAAGAACGCTAACTGATTTGTTAACTTCATCTCCAGAGAAGAGCATGCGACCTAGGAATCCGCGAAGGAATGTGTTATCGTCTTCTTCTTTAGAAGCAAATTGACGAAGCCATTCAAGGATTGATTCCCCTGAAGCAAAATCACGTGAGTTATCTTTTGGAAGGTAAGAGCGACTAGTTGTGACACCCCATTTGATAGTTCCTTCGTATTCGATATCATCCATCAATGCACGAATAAGAGCTGTTGTTTGGATATCATTTTGTCCGATGAAGGCTGTTTTATCGCCTGGACGTAGGATAAAGCTGATATTATCAAGAACAGTCTCACCATCGATTTTAACAGACAAGTTTTCGACTGTTAGAAGGTCTTTACCAAGTTCACGCTCAGCTTTGAAGTTGATGAATGGGTATTTACGACTTGATGGAACAATTTCTTCAAGTTCGATTTTATCAAGCATTTTCTTACGAGAAGTGGCTTGTTTTGATTTAGAAGCGTTAGCAGAGAAGCGAGCAACGAATTCTTGCAATTCTTTGATTTTTTCTTCTGCTTTAGCGTTGCGGTCAGCTTGCAAGCGAGCAGCAAGTTCAGATGATTGTTTCCAGAAATCATAGTTACCGACGTAAAGTTTGATTTTACCAAAATCAAGGTCAGCCATGTGTGTACATACTTTGTTCAAGAAGTGACGGTCATGGGATACGACGATGACTGTATTTTCAAAGTCAATCAAGAAATCTTCTAACCAAGTGATGGATTGGATATCAAGACCGTTGGTTGGTTCGTCAAGAAGAAGAACATCTGGTTTACCAAAAAGAGCTTTGGCAAGGAGAACTTTCACCTTGTCACCATTAGCAAGTTCGCTCATGTTTTGGTAGTGAAGGTCTTCTGGAATATTAAGGTTTTGGAGCAATTGTGAAGCTTCACTCTCAGCTTCCCAACCGCCAAGCTCAGCGAATTCACTTTCTAATTCTGCTGCGCGGACACCATCTTCATCTGAAAAGTCAGGCTTCATGTAGATAGCGTCTTTTTCTTTCATGATATTATAAAGGCGTTCATTCCCCATGATAACAACATCAATCGCACGTTCTTCTTCGTAGTCAAAGTGATTTTGACGAAGAACAGATAGACGTTCGTCTGGACCAAGGGAAACATGACCTGTTGTTGGTTCAATATCTCCTGCCAAGATTTTTAAAAATGTAGATTTTCCTGCACCGTTGGCACCGATTAAACCATAGGTATTTCCAGCTGTAAAGTTGATGTTAACTTCATCAAACAGTTTTCTATCGCTGAAACGTAGTGATACATCAGAAACTGTAAGCAATTTTTCACCTCATATTATTTATCTATAAGCTCATTGTACATGAAAAAGCCCCAATTTTCAATTAGAGAAGTGGGGCTTTGAGTTACGTTTGGGTTACATTGGTAAAATGGCATCTTTTTCGTTGAGTTTATAGTATTTTTTAAGGCTGAAACCACGTCCCATAACTTGTGTAGCGGGCATCACAACGATAAAGGCAGCTTCATCGATTTTTTGAATATTTTTTTCTAAACGTGGAACTTCTTGACGAGAAACAGTTGTCATCAACATGGTTTGATGGTCGCCAGAAAAACCACCAGTAACAGGAATTTCAGTGACACCACGGTCAGCTTCTGTGGAGATATAGTTTTTGATCAAGTCATTTTTAGGTGAGATAATCATCAAATTGCGAGATGAGGTAACACCAGTTTGGATACTATTAACGACATATCCAATGACGAGTAAGGCAATAATCGAATACATTACTGTATCAGGATCAAAAGCAATAAATCCCATAGCGACACTACAGCCATCGACAATAGTCATGGCTACTGCCAAAGGAAGCGGTGTGTATTTGTGGAGAATTTGAGTGATGATACCTGTACCACCGGTTGAAGAATTTCCCCAGAAAACAATCCCTAAACCAGAACCACAGATAACAGCTCCGAAAATCGCAGCTAGTAGTGGATTATGAGTCAGATTCGGCAGATTTTCAGTCACTTTGACGAAAATAGAATAAATCCATGCCCCATAAATGGTTTTAAGGAAGGTTTCTTTTCCTAAGAAAATTAAACAAGCTAACAATAATGGAACGTTAGTAATCATAACAAAATTACCAGGATTCCAGCCAAATAAAGCTTTTAAACTAACCGCTAATCCGACAACGCCACCAGACGCAATATGATTTTCAAGGAAAAAGCAATTGAAACCGACAGCAGCAATAAAGGCTCCTATAGTTACGAGTCCAAAATCAATCAGTCTTTTTTTCATAATTTAATCCTCTTTAGTTATAACAAAAACAAACGATTATATTATGGCAAAGAAGCGGCTTAACGTCAAGATTTTTTAGTAAAAGGAGTGCTTCCAAAACACAGTTTCTAATCTTTTTAATTTGATTAAAACATAAAATGTATAATTATACCTCAGATATAAAAGCGCCTAAAATACTGTATAAACTTGACAAAGACCTTATAATTTCATAAAATGAAGAAGATTCAGAAGAGTAATGTAAACGCGTACTTTTAGAGAGCTGATGGTGCTGTGAATCAGTAGTAAGCTTACATGAATGGACTGATGGTAAAAAAGAATAATCTTTACATGAACTGTGTAAATTTTTATATAGTGGTAAGAGATGGTAGACTAGTTCTATCAATTGAGGTGGTACCGCGTATTGACAACGCCCTCACGTAGTTTAACTACGTGGGGCTATTTTTTACTTTTGAAATTAATTTTGAGGTGATAATATGGCAAAACCCATTATTTTAACAGGTGACCGTCCAACAGGTAAATTGCACCTAGGACACTATGTTGGAAGTCTAAAAAATCGTGTTCTTCTACAAAATGAAGATAAGTATGATATGTTTGTCTTTTTGGCAGACCAACAAGCTTTGACAGACCACGCTAAAGAGTCTGAAATTATCAGAGAATCAGTTGGAAACGTTGCTTTGGACTACTTGTCAGTAGGACTTGATCCAGCTAAATCAACGATTTTCATTCAAAGTCAAATTCCTGAATTGGCTGAATTGACAATGTACTACATGAACCTTGTTTCATTGTCACGTCTAGAGCGTAATCCTACTGTTAAGACAGAAATTGCTCAAAAAGGATTTGGTAGCTCAATTCCAACAGGATTTTTGGTTTACCCAATTTCACAAGCTGCAGACATTACTGCTTTTAAAGCTAACTATGTGCCAGTCGGAAATGACCAAAAACCAATGATTGAACAAACACGCGAAATTGTACGTAGTTTCAATCACACTTACAAAACAGATGTTTTGGTTGAGCCAGAAGGTATTTTCCCTAGAAACGAAGCAGCTGGTCGCTTGCCAGGATTAGATGGTAACGCTAAAATGTCTAAATCTCTTGGAAATGGTATCTATCTATCAGATGATGCTGATACTGTTCGTAAAAAAGTAATGAGCATGTATACAGACCCTAATCACATCCGTGTTGAAGATCCAGGACAAATCGAAGGAAATATGGTTTTCCATTACCTTGACATCTTTGGACGTGAAGAAGATCAAGCAGATATCGCAGCTATGAAAGAACACTACCAACGTGGTGGTCTTGGTGATGTAAAAACAAAACGTTACCTTCTTGAAATTCTTGAACGTGAGTTAGCACCAATTCGTGAACGCCGTTTGGAATACGCTAAAGATATGGGCGAAGTTTTCAATATGCTTGAAAAAGGTAGTCAAGCTGCGCGTGAAGTTGCCGGTCAAACACTTGCTGAAGTTAAAGCAGCTATGGGAATCAACTACTTCTAAAATAAACAGAACTCTGAGGCGATGTCTTGGAGTTTTTTGGTAGATAACAACATTTGTTTTAAATGAGAATTGCAAAAATCATCAGTCTAATATAGGAAAGAATTTTTGGAAAAAATTGAATTTAATTTATTGACAAATGAATTTAGCGTGTTATTATAGTAACAATAAAAAATTAGCTAGGGTTAAAAATCCCCTACAAATATATAGAAAAGAGGGTTATTTAATGTCAAATTGGGACACTAAATTTTTGAAAAAAGGTTACACTTTTGATGACATACTACTCATTCCTGCTGAAAGTCATGTTCTTCCAAATGAAGTTAACATGCAAACAAAACTTGCAAAAAATTTGACATTGAACATTCCTATCGTGACAGCTGCTATGGATACTGTTACTGACAGTAAAATGGCTATTGCTATTGCACGTGCGGGTGGTCTTGGTGTTGTTCACAAAAATATGTCAATTCAAGAACAAGCAGAAGAAATCCGTAAAGTAAAACGTTCAGAAAATGGTGTTATTATTGATCCTTTCTTCTTAACACCTAAACATTCTGTCTCTGAAGCAGAAGAGTTGATGCAACGTTACCGCATTAGTGGTGTTCCGATTGTTGAAACCCTTGAAAATCGTAAATTGGTAGGGATTATCACAAACCGTGATATGCGTTTTATCTCAGATTACCATGCTCCAATTTCTGCACACATGACAAGTGAAAAATTGGTAACAGCTCCTGTTGGAACTGATTTGGAAACTGCAGAACGCATTCTTCACGAACACCGTATTGAAAAATTGCCTTTGGTTGATGAAGCTGAACGTTTGTCAGGTCTTATCACTATCAAAGATATTGAAAAAGTTATTGAATTCCCTAATGCTGCTAAAGATGAATTTGGTCGTCTTTTAGTTGCAGGTGCTGTCGGTGTTACTTCAGATACATTCGAGCGTGCTGAAGCTCTGTTTGAAGCAGGTGCAGATGCTATTGTTATCGATACTGCTCATGGTCACTCAGCTGGTGTTCTTCGTAAAATTGCTGAGATTCGTCAACACTTCCCAGAACGTACATTGATTGCTGGTAACGTAGCAACTGCAGAAGGTGCACGTGCCCTTTACGAAGCTGGTGTTGACGTTGTTAAAGTCGGAATCGGTCCTGGTTCAATCTGTACAACACGTGTCGTTGCAGGTGTTGGTGTTCCTCAAATCACTGCTATTTATGACGCAGCAGCTGTTGCGCGTGAATATGGTAAAACAATTATCGCCGATGGTGGTATTAAATACTCAGGTGATATCGTTAAAGCCTTGGCAGCAGGTGGTAATGCTGTAATGCTTGGTTCTATGTTCGCTGGTACAGATGAAGCACCAGGTGAAACTGAAATCTACCAAGGTCGTAAATTTAAAACTTACCGTGGTATGGGATCAATTGCAGCTATGAAGAAAGGTTCAAGCGACCGTTACTTCCAAGGTTCTGTTAACGAAGCTAACAAACTTGTTCCAGAAGGAATTGAAGGTCGTGTAGCTTACAAAGGTGCTGTAGCCGATATCGTCTTCCAAATTCTTGGTGGTATTCGTGCTGGTATGGGTTATGTTGGTGCTGAAGATATCTCAGCTCTTCATGAAAAAGCTCAATTTGTTGAAATGTCAGGAGCTGGTTTGATTGAAAGTCACCCACACGATGTTCAAATTACAAATGAAGCACCAAACTACTCAGTACACTAAGATAAACTGAGGTTAATCGTTAAATCTCTGATGAGTTTTCAAACTTATCAGAGATTTTTTTGTGTAGGCCTTTACAAAATAGTAGGTTTTATGATAGAATATGTAACTATGTTCGCAAAAAAACATGAAATTTTCTTTTACTTTTCTGAAAAAGCGTTTTCATAAACAGCGAATGATTAATTATATATTTACAACAATGTAAACAACGTTTACTAATCTGTAAAACATATCGTAAAGGAGAAAAAATGCAGGGTATTTTATTTGCATTAATTCCCATGGTAGCATGGGGAAGTATCGGGTTTGTCAGCAACAAAATTGGAGGTAAACCAGATCAACAAACATTAGGAATGACTTTAGGGGCACTTTTATTTGCTTTTGTTGTATGGTTGTTTGTTCAACCAGAAATGTCAGTATCACTTTGGGTTGTCGGAATTATCGGTGGTATGCTCTGGTCTATGGGGCAAAACGGTCAATTCCGTGCAATGCAATACATGGGTGTTTCAGTAGGTAACCCATTGTCAAGTGGTGCTCAACTTGTATTTGGTAGTTTGATTGGTGCCATTGTCTTTGGTGAATGGAGCAAACCGGCTCAATACACACTTGGTATCATTGCTTTGCTTCTTTTGGTTATCGGTTTCTACTTCACAAGTAAACGTGATGCTGAAAAAGTTGAAACTAGTGAACTTACTGACTTTGGTAAAGGTTTCCGTGCTTTGACTTACTCAACAGTTGGTTACCTTTCATACACTATCTTGTTTAACAACATCATGAAATTCGATGCTTTAGCTGTTATCTTCCCAATGGCTGTAGGTATGGTTCTTGGTGCTGTAATGTTCATGAAATTTAACGTTAAATTTGAAACAGTTGTTATCAAAAACGCTATCGTTGGTTTGATGTGGGGTATTGGTAACATCTTCATGCTTCTTGCTGCTGCTAAAGCAGGTCTTGCTATTGCCTTTAGTTTCTCACAACTTGGTGTTATCATTTCAATTATGGGTGGTATCCTCTTCTTGGGTGAAACTAAAACACGTAAAGAAATGCGTTGGTTGGTAATTGGTATAGCATGCTTTGTTCTTGGTGCTGTATTACTAGGAATTGTTAAATCCTATTAATTATCATTGACAACATTGTCAATTCAGTTGTAAACACACAAAAAAGCTGGCTTAGGCCAGCTTTTTTAGTTTTCTTCAATAGTTCCTTGATTAACAGTGAAAATTTTCAACTCTTCTGGAAGTTTAGAAAGGTGTTCAAGACTTGTCGTTGTGATAAAGGTTTGAACATTTTCAGCAATAATCATTTTTAACAATTCTGTTTGTCGGTAGTTATCTAATTCACTCATGACATCGTCAAGAAGTAGAATTGGATAATCACCAGTGACATTCTTAATGAGTTCAATTTCAGCCATCTTAAGAGATAAAATCAAACTACGGTGTTGTCCTTGGCTACCAAAATTGGCAGGCATGTCATTGATGAAAAATTCCAAATCATCACGATGAGGTCCAGCACCAGTATTTTTTTTGAAGATATCACGTTTGCGATTCTTTTCCAATGTTTTTAAGAAGTATTCTTTGATTTCACTTTTTTCTTGGAATGGCACAGATGATAGATAGCGAATTTTCAAATGTTCTAGGCCATTAGAGATGGCATAGTGATAGCGGTCGGCTTCTTTTTCGAGATTAGAGACGAAATCTAAGCGATGTTCCATTACGCGACTACCAAAATCAGCTAATTGCTCATCAAGGACTGCTAAAAAGTTGATGTCAACTTTTTCAGCGGTCTTCAGATAAGTGTTACGTTGTTTAAGGACATGATTGTAATTAGACAAATCAGATAGGTAGATAGGTTTGATTTGACCTAAATCAATATCAATAAACTTACGACGTAAACTCGGAGCTCCTTTGATGAGTTGTAAATCTTCAGGTGCAAATAAGACGACTGTCATCACTCCGATATAGTCGGATAATTTAGCTTGTTTGAGGTGATTAACTTTAGTGACTCGTCCTTTACTTGATAGATTGATTTCCAAAGGAACTGTCCCACTTGAGCGTTGCAGAATACCTGAGACACGAAGTTCTTTTTCTTGAAAGTGAATCAGCTCTTTGTCGGAACGTGTACGGTGGCTACGTGTTAAAGATAAGAAATAAATAGCTTCTAAGAAATTTGTTTTTCCTTGAGCGTTTTTCCCGATAAAGACATTTAGCCCGGGAAAAAATTCAAGCTCATTGGTTAAATAATTACGATAATTTTTTAAGGCTATTTTTTGAATCCACATGCTTAAGTTCCTGGGAAGCGAACGCGTTTGTGTTCTTTAGTTGGCTTTGCTTGTTTTTTCGCTTGATTTTGTTTCTTATCTTTTTTATTTTTAGCGTTTAATTCTTTAACGATAGCAGCAACACGAGCTTTTTCAGCTAAGGCTTCAAGATGTTCTTTCTTTTCTTCGTCTGTTGGCGTGATAATATCGATAGTGATGCCGTCTTCTGGAATGCTTACAACATCACCGAGACGAATTTTTTTACCACGACGTTTTTCGTCTTTACCATTGAATAGGACAGTTGTTTCTGCTAAGTATCCTTTAATAGCACCACCACTTTGGATAATACCCAGTTCCTTTAATAAAGCTTGTAAAGTAATATAGTCATCAAATAATTTGTATTCCATTGTTTTCTCCATTTTGTAATCCAAGTAATTATAACATAAACGTGGTATAATTTTAGCTAATAAAGTGTATTAGTAAGGAATTTGTAATGAAAATAGTTGATGGTGTTGAATTACATCTAATCAAAAATGAAAAATTCAAAATGAACCACATTACCTTTCGGTTTTCTGGGGATTTTAATCAAAAAACGGTTGCGAGACGTGTTTTAGTGGCTCAAATTTTGGCAACTGCTAACGCCGAATACCCAACTGCTCAGCGCTTTAGAGAACGCTTGGCAAGCTTATACGGAGCCACTTTATCAACTAAAGTGTCAACGAAGGGACTAGTTCACATTATTGATATTGAATTATCATTTATGAAAAATCGATATACAATGGCTAAGGAAAATCTTTTAGAAGAAGTGATTGAATTTTTATATCAAGTTCTTTTCTCACCTCTTGTAACAGTTGAGCAATATCAGTCTAAATTATTTGAGCTTGAGCAAGCAAATTTAATTAATTATTTAAAAGCTGATAAGGATGATAGTTTTTATAGTAGTGAGCTAGGTCTTAAAAAACTTTTCTTTACGAACCCAGCTTCTCAAACATCAAAATATGGAACAGCTGAATTAGCAGTTGTTGAAAATTCTTACACAGCTTTTCAAGAATTTCAAAAGATGCTTCGTGAAGATCGTTTGGATATCTTTTTATTAGGGGAGTTTGATGATTATCGCATGTTACAATTATTCAATCGATTTCCTTTTGAAGACCGTCAAAAAGATTTAGTATTTGACTACCAACAAGAATTTAGCAACATTGTTCAAGAAAAATTAGAAGTCAGAGAAGTTAATCAATCTGTTTTGCAGTTAGGTTATTCTTTTCCAACTAGATATGGTGACAAGGATTACTTTACACTTCTTGTCTTTAATGGCTTGTTTGGAGGTTTTGCTCATTCTTGCTTATTTACAGAGATTCGTGAGAAAGAAGGACTTGCTTATACTATTGGAAGTCATTTTGATATCTTTACAGGTTTACTGAATGTTTACGCTGGTATTGATAAGAAGAATCGCAATCGAGCGATGCAATTAATTAATAGACAATTTTCAACGATTAGGACAGGTCGCTTTTCAGAAGCACTCCTTAAACAAACGAAGAAAATGCTGCAAGTTAATTTAAAATTGGCAGGAGACTCTCCAAAAGTATTGATTGAACGTAGTTACAATGGTCAATATTTGAAGAATCATTACAGCGTTGACGATATGATTGACAACATTGACAAGGTTAATAAAGCTGATGTGATGCAACTAACTAAAAATATTAAACTGCAAGCACTGTATTTTTTGGAGGGAAAGTAAGTGACGAAATTAGTTGAAAAAGTTTTCCCTGAACTTGGTGAAACTTTATATACTGCTGTACTGGAAAATGGATTGAAAGTTTTTTTGATTCCTAAGACTGATTTTCAAGAGTCTTGTGGCATGTTGGTTGTTAATTTTGGTTCCCTTGACAATAAGTTTACACTAGATAAAAGTGAAAAATGCTATGAGAATGGGATTGCTCACTTTCTAGAACATAAGTTGTTTGAATTAGAAGATGGGCAAGATGTTTCTGAGCTATTTACAAACGCCGGTGCCAACAGTAATGCCTTTACAACCTTTGATAAAACATGTTTCTATTTTTCAACGATAGATCATTTAAATGAAAACTTAGACTTGTTGCAGCATTTTGTGGCAGATACTGCTTTTACAGATGAGTCAATTGAGCGAGAAAAATCGATTATCAGTCAAGAGATTGACATGTATCAAGACGATGCGGATTATCGACTTTATCAAGGAATTCTTGAAAATTTATATCCTCAAACGGCTCTTGCTCAAGATATTGCTGGAACTCAAGAAAGTATTGCTAACATTTCAGTAGTGGATTTGAAAGAAAACCATGATGTCTTTTATTCTCCGCAGGAGATGACACTTTTAGTCGTTGGTAATTTTGATAAGGAGGACATCTTTAAGCAAATTCAAGAAAGTCAAAAAGAAAAAAATAAGGCAGCTCATCATCTTGAGCGACAAGAATTGGATTACGAATCTGTTGTGCCGAAGGCATCTGTTCAAATGGAAGTGACACAACCTAAATTAGCTATTGGCTTAAGAGGTCCTATTTTACCAGAAGGGGAATCTACTTTACGTCAAGAATTAGCTTTGAGGTTATTTTTTGCAATGATTTTGGGTTGGACCTCAAGATGTTATCAAGAACTTTATGAAAATGGTCAGATTGATGACTCATTTGATTTTGAGATTGAAGTTTATCAAAATTTCCAATTTTTGATTATTTCTCTAGATACGTCAGTGCCGATTGCTATGGCAACAAATTTGCGACAATATTTAAGCAAAGTAGCAATGTCTAGTGATTTGGAGGATTTGTCAGAAGAACATTTTGAAATTGTTAAAAAAGAATTGTATGGAGACTTTTTCAAGAGTCTAGATTCAATTGATAACCTTTCGGCGCAATTTATCAATCATCTTGCTGATGAGGAAACTTATTTAGCAGTTCCTAAATTATTAAAGACTTTAAGTTTTAAAGAAGTTCTTAAAAGAGCAAATGATTTCTTAAGTCAATCAGACGCGACAGAATTCACAATCCTTCCAAAATAAAATCGAAATACTTGTTAAAATTTGCTATAATAAATCTGACTATATTTTATTAAAGGAAACCTTGTATGAGAGAAGAAACGATTGGTGAAATCTTAAGAAAAGGTCGAGTTGCCAAAAACTTGACACTAGAAGATGTTGAAGAAAAAACAGCAATTCCTTCACCACATCTTTTAGCATTAGAGTTAGAAAAATTTAAATTAATTCCTAAAGATGAAGTTGAAACTTATCTTCAACAATATGCGGAATTGGTAGATGTAGATGCAGCAGAACTATTAAAGCGCTATCGAGCACAAGTATTTGCATCAAGTATTGAAACAGCACCAGTAGTTGCTGAGGATGAGAAAATTATAATCGTACCAAGTCATAAAAAAGTAGCTAAAACAGCTCCAGTTTCAGTTTCTAAACCTAAACCTGAGACTGAACAGACAGATGATTTTGGTGTTGGTTCACGTTCAAGTCGTTATAAAAGTTCAGAAAAAACAGCAACTTATCTTCCGATTATTCTGCTTTGCTTAGTTGCTTTAGGAATTTTAGCTTTTGTTTCATTTGTCACTTGGACACAGCTTCAAAGTGATAGCAATCAAGCAAAACCAAGCTACTCTGTTGTTCACAGTTCATCATCAAGTAGCTCATCAACTCCAGAAAGTTCATCAACCAGTGAATCTTCTTCATCTGAAGAAAAATCATTGAAGATGGAAACTGAAGGAGGCGGAAGCAATTTAACGGTTAATCTATCAAATGTTACAGATAGTTTGACAGTTGACATCAGCTTAGCTGGTGCTGATAGCAGTTGGGTTTCTGTAAGTAATTCAGAAGCTGGCGATGCTGGAACACTTCTTTCTTCAACAGGAGTTTCAAGTTATTCAGCAACACTTCCTGCAGGTACAAAAACATCTGTGATTACACTAGGGGTCACTGCAGGCGTTAACGTTTCAATCAATGGTCAAGCAGTAGATACATCAGCTTTGACAAGCACAACATTAAGTTACATTACAATTAATATTCAATAATAAGGTAGGAAAATGAAAATCGATTTTACAAAAAAAGAAAACATTCCTAATTTGTTAACATTAGGTCGTATTATTTTGATTCCAGTATTTATCTTGATTCTTTGTATTTGGAATAGCGTGGCTGGACATGCTGTTGCAGCAGTTGTTTTTGCGCTAGCAAGTATTACAGACTATTTAGATGGATACCTTGCAAGAAAATGGAAAGTTGTTACAAACTTTGGTAAATTTGCTGATCCATTGGCTGATAAAATGTTGGTGATGACAGCATTTATTATGTTAGTTGAATTGGGAATGGTTCCTGCGTGGATTGCTGCGATTATTATTTGTCGTGAGTTAGCAGTAACTGGTCTTCGTTTACTACTTGTTGAAAATGGTGGAACAGTTTTAGCAGCTGCTATGCCTGGTAAAATCAAAACATTTACTCAAATGTTTTCAATTATTTTCTTACTTTTGCATTTTTCAATGATTGGAACACTTTTGCTTTATGTCGCTTTGATTTTCACAATTTACTCAGGATATGATTATTTCAAAGGGGCAGGATTCCTCTTTAAGGATACATTTAAATGACAAATAGTATTGACGTCAAACATTTAAAATTCAAATATACTGATCATCAAGAACATTACACCTTAGATGATTTATCGTTTCACGTGAAACAGGGAGAATGGTTATCCATTATTGGCCATAATGGTTCAGGAAAATCAACTACAGTTCGCTTAATTGATGGGCTTTTAGCTGCTGAATCAGGTCAAATCTTTGTTGAAGGGGAACTGTTAACTGAAGAAAACGTGTGGAACATTCGTCATAAAATTGGAATGGTTTTTCAAAATCCAGATAACCAATTTGTTGGTGCGACAGTTGAAGACGATGTCGCATTTGGGTTAGAAAACAAGGGAATTCCATTAGAAGAGATGCAAGCACGTGTCAAAGAAGTCCTTGAATTAGTTGGCATGTCAGCTTTTGCAGACCGTGAACCAGCTCACTTGTCAGGGGGACAAAAACAACGTGTGGCTATTGCAGGTGCCATTGCCATGCGACCTAATATTATTATTTTGGATGAAGCGACTAGTATGCTTGATCCAGAAGGACGCTTAGAATTAATTCAAACAATCAAAGAGATTCGTGATCAATATAATATGACCGTTGTGTCTATCACGCATGACTTGGATGAGGTTGCGCTTAGTGATCGTGTCTTAGTCATGAAAAAAGGAAAAGTTGAGTCAAGCTCAACCCCACGCGAACTTTTTGCTAGAGGAGAAGAATTATTGACTTTGGGATTGGATATTCCTTTTTCAGCCAATCTTATCTCTACTTTAAAAGACAAAGGGTTTGAATTTACAGAGAATTATCTTACGGAAAAGGAATTAGAAGATCAGTTATGGGAATTACTCTTGAAGGCGTAAATTACACATATCAAGCGGGGACACCTTTTGAAGGGCGTGCCCTTTTTGACATTAATCTTACTATAAAAGAAGGCTCATATACGGCTTTTATCGGTCATACAGGGTCAGGTAAGTCAACAATTATGCAACTTTTAAATGGTCTTAACATCCCTACAGAAGGGGCTGTCATTGTTGATGATATTAAGATTAAGGCAAACTCAAAAAATAAGGAAATAAAACCCGTCCGTAAAAAGGTTGGACTGGTCTTTCAATTTCCTGAAAGCCAACTTTTTGAAGAAACAGTTCTTAAAGATGTGGCATTTGGACCACAAAATTTTGGTGTTTCTATAGGAGAAGCTGAACAGTTAGCACGTGAAAAACTTGCTATGGTAGGAATTCATGAAGAATTTTTTGAAAAGAATCCTTTTGAGCTATCTGGTGGTCAAATGCGTCGTGTGGCTATTGCTGGGATTCTAGCTATGGAACCAGAGATTTTGGTTTTAGATGAACCGACTGCTGGCCTAGACCCTAAGGGACGCCGTGAATTAATGACTTTATTTAAAGAATTGCATCAAAATGGCATGACAATTGTTTTAGTGACTCATTTAATGGATGATGTTGCCAATTATGCTGATTATGTTAATGTTCTTGAAGGTGGCAAACTGGTCCGCTCAGGCTACCCTAAAGAAGTCTTCCAAGATGTTGCATTTCTTGAAAGTAAACAACTTGGTGTTCCTAAAATTACAAAATTTGCTCAACAACTTGTTAAACGCGGCTTACATTTAGAAACTTTACCAATTACTATAGATGAATTTGCAGAGGTGGTGAAACATGGATAAATTAATACTTGGTCGTTATGTACCTGGAGATTCGTTAATTCACCGTTTAGATCCTCGTAGTAAACTTCTTTCAATGATTTTATACATTATCATTGTTTTCTGGGCGAATAACCTTGTGACCAATCTATTGATGATTGCTTTTACTTTAGGGGTTGTCTTCCTATCGAAGATTAAACTTAGCTTCTTCTTAAAGGGAGTTCGTCCAATGATTGGAATTATTTTATTCACGACCCTGTTTCAAATGTTCTTTACACACGGTGGTGAGACCTATTTCCAATTTGGTATTTTGAAAATTACTAGCTATGGGTTTAATCAAGCAATATTAATTTTCATGCGTTTTGTTTTGATTATTTTCTTTTCAACGCTATTAACCTTGACGACAACGCCTTTAAGTCTTGCTGATGCTGTGGAATCATTGTTGAAGCCATTTGTTCGTTTTAAGGTTCCTGCTCACGAAATTGGCTTAATGCTGTCTTTGAGCTTACGTTTTGTCCCAACATTGATGGATGATACGACACGTATTATGAAAGCTCAGCGAGCACGTGGGGTTGATTTTGGTGAAGGAAATCTCATTCAAAAGGTTAAATCAATCATTCCAATCCTTATTCCGCTCTTTGCTTCAAGTTTTAAACGTGCAGATGCTTTAGCTCTTGCCATGGAAGCACGTGGCTATCAAGGCGGAGATGGGCGTACAAAATACCGAATTTTACAATGGAAAATCAAAGATTCGGTGACCATTTTGCTTGTCATAATTTTAGGAATTCTCTTATTTTTGTTTTCGAACTAATATACAAAATCACTAATATAAATAAAGCTTGTTGTATCAACGTTTATCGCTATTGTTGTTAAAATACGTAAACATATAAAATCACTAATTTAATGTATTAGTTACATTAAAACACATTAAAATTTTACGAGTTCAGCAGGCAGGATAAAAGCACCTTAACGGGTGCTTTTATGATATAATGAAAATGATCGTGGGAGCGCTCCCATTCCCACTACAGAACCTTATTTAAACTTCCTTTTAAAAATCTGAAAAAAAGCGCGTGATACAAGCTAACGCCTTGTGGTAGCTTTCCTTGGTACGAGATAGGGGCGGGGTCATTTTAAATAAGTTTGAATGAATTACATATGAAATACCTTTACCGCCATACACGGGCTTTTAGGCGGGTTCTAGGACGTTCTAAAAAATTCAAAAAGGGAATTTTTCGTACGGAAGAGGGCGGCGTTGTAGAACACGAACGATACCAAGCCCCATTAAAAATCAATGAGGTATTTTCGAATGCTTTAACCGCTAGCCTGTTTACTGTATTCCTACTGTTTTCTACTGTATCCAAGCAAAAAAGAGGCTGGGCAAAAACTAGCTTCAGAGTACAAAAAAAAACGAGTATTTCCGCAGTTGGATCTACTCGTTTTCCTATGTCATGGTTTATAATAATAAAAAACAACTAGAAATCCATGACTATGTATAAAGAGTATAACACAAATCAGTTAAGTTTAGAACTAAATCTTGCTTGCGACATTCCCATGAATTATGAAGCTAGATTCATTAGTCTTTTTGTGGATAGTATTCCTAATCATGTGTTACTGGAAGAAAAATCTCATACGGGTCGTCCCACTTTTCATCCCGCTATACTTTTAAAAATGATGCTTTGTGCTTATGCTCGTCAGGTCTTTTCGGGTCGCAAAATGGTTCAGATGAATGATGAAGTGATTCCAATGAAATGGTTAAGCCAGGACACCTATGTGAGTTATAAGACCATTAATAATTTCCGTTCTAGTAAGCATGCTAATAGCTTGATTAAGACTGACTTTATTTATTTCACCCTGCTCATGCGTGAGAATGGCATGATTGTTTGTCGACGGCACCAAGTTAGAAGCTGATGCCAATCTCTATTCGTTTACTTAGAAAAAAGCAGTTAATAAGTACGAAGAAGCATTGAATGGGAAGACCGCTGAACTTTATGACATCCTTGTTCAAGAAGGGGTAGATTTAGCTCTCTCCAAAGAAGAATGCGAAACTAGTGAAGGGTTAGTACACCTTTTAGAAGATACAGAGCAGACCTTGGCGGCAGTTGAAAAAGCTCTTTCTGAAGAACCCAAAGTTATCAAAGGAGGCTCCACTAACAAACAGAAGAGACGTCGTATCAAGAAACTCCGTAATCAATTGAAGAAAGATTACCTTCCTCGTAAACAGCGCTATGAGAAGAATAGAGAAATTCTTAAGGAACGCAACTCCTTCTCTAAAACAGACCATGATGCTACCTTTATACGAATGAAAGAAGATCATATGATGAACGGTCAGCTCAAACCTAGCTACAATGTACAAGCTGCCACTAATGGTCAATATGTGCTTACCTATAACATTTTTCCAAACCCAACAGATACTAGAACTCTAAAGCCATTCCTAAACTCTATCCAAACTCTGGACTTATTCCAACATATTGTAGCCGATACAGGTTATAGAAGTGAAGAAAACTATGTTTTTATCATGGATGAGCTGGAAAAACACCTCTAATCCCTTATGGCATGTATCAAAAAGAATTAACGAGGAAATATAAGAAAAGTCCTAATAATTCCTGTAATTGGGATTATCTTGAAGAAACCGACCAGTTTATGAAACCAGACGGAGTGATTTATTCTTTTAAGAGCTACGCTCGTCGATGTGATAAGTATGGCTTTAAACGTGATTTTAAAATCTATGAGGCAGATAAAAATACAAGACACACCAGAGTTAGAAGAACTTACCAAAACAGAAGGTGGCAATCAGAAACACATTTATTACAATCCAACTTGGAATTACTTTAAAGAACTCATAAAGGAAAAATTGAATAGCGAAGAAGGCTCTCGTGTCTACGCCAAACGGAAAACCGATGTCAAACCCGTTTTTGGTAGATTGAAGAGTGTTTTTTTGCGTTCGCAGAGTCCACGTTAGAGGGAGACAAGCTGTTCAGAGATTGGATTTCTCTTCATGAGTATGAATCTAACAAAATTGGCTAAGAATCTATCCTTAAGAACGTTAAACACTCAAAAACCACACAGTGATTTTATCATCTTGATTGTTTTCAAGACTGAAATCGTTGTGTGGTTTTATTTTAAAGCTAGTTTTTGCCCAACCTCTTTTTTCCTTTTTTCATTAAAGACCCAGTAATATTTACGAATATAAGATGATATAAAAAAGCATACCCTACTCCTAATAAGTTAAGTGTTATTCGTAGGAGTACCGTTGTTTTTAGTCCAAATATTAATGTTGCTGAAGTGATTGCTCCAATACAATTAAAAATCGTTTTGTTTTTATATGTTGCACAAAATCCTAAGCATATTCCGCCTAACATTCCAAGATAATTTATTGGAATAAGAAGCAGAAGTAACCCTGATAAAATTGATCCTCCAAAGATTCCAATAACTCGCTCTTTTGCTCTTTCAGAAATTTTAAAAGTGTTATATCCAGAAAATAGAGAGGAACAAGCAAAAGTCGACCACATAAATCTATCAATTCGTAAATAAGTTCCTAGAAAGAGTAATAAACTAATTCCGAACGCATAGTAAAAATACCAAATATTTTTGTTATTTATATGTCTATTTTCTTTTATTATATGAATAAAGGAAATGTTTTCATTTGAAAATTTATGTTTATGATAGAAGATGATAGCAAAAAGTCCATAAGAAAATAATAAAATAAAAAAGGAATGTACTACTTGAGTATTGGATATATAGTGTACTGTTCCAATTAAATATAGATAGGAAAAGGAGTATAATCCGGGGTTACCCATTTGGGGCTCTTTACCGGTGATAAAAAATAAAAGCAATAAACAAATGAAATGAAGTATGAATTGGATAAATGGATAAGCTATTAAAGAAATGAACGGAGCTAACCAAAGTATAATAAAAACAATTCCTAATCCTACTAGAGAATGACCTACTCTATAGCCAAATGGTACAAAACGTAAAGTTAATAGAATACAAAATAGAATAAGTGAAAACGATGAAGTATCTTTACCAAATATAAAATTTAGAGAGCTTATCCAAAAAATAGCAAAGGAGACTAATAAAATTGCTCTTATAAAAAGACAAGCTATAAGCTGAAGTTTTTGTTTCTTATTATCAACATCATGTATCTTTTGCTTTAAGGTTAGAGGATCTAATTGTAATAGTTGGTAAAAGTGCATATAAAATAATTCCTTCAAACTCGTGGTGCTAGTTCATTTCAAAATAGCGTAAGTTATGAGCCAGAATAATTTGTTCAATTCGTAACTGTAGTCCGGCTAGGATTCTAGCTAATGTCTCTTTGACATCACTTTCCAATCGTTATGTTCTTCGGTCTCTGTCATGTTTTTACGAAACGACGTCCATAGATAGTAACCTTGTTGTTCTAAGTCCTTCTTGTGTTCACTGCTCAGGTAGCCTAAATCACCTAGGATAGCCGATTGCTTACATCCCTCTAATAAGTTCATAGACCACCTTGATATCATGAACAGGGGCTGGCGTGACAACAGAGGTCACAATATAACCAGATAAGGTCACCAGAATATGAACTTTGAAGCCGTAGAACCAAAGATGTTTAGAGGCATTGTAGCCAATATCGGCTAAGCCTTTTAAAATGATAGCTCTATGATTGCAAACAGGTTGGCAAAGTGGTAAAGGAAAACTATTTATAATGGCTAGTTTATCAGATGGAAGCATTTCACTCATAGCTTTTCGGATTAATTGGACGAGCCAAATCAATTGTTTTGACCGACAATTGAAACGACTTCTTTCTAGTAGCTGTCCACAAGGAAAGAGGTGGCAGATGCTGTAGAAATGACGCTGTGACGTTATGCCTAGTTCAGCCTGTAACAAAAGTAAGATAAGAATTGATTCATCTGAAACTTTGGCTAAACTAACATTATGCCGATGTTTGAAGGAATCTGGACAGTAGTTTTGGTAGAAGCGATGACAAATTTGTGATAATTGGTGTACATTCCATTGTAAATGATGAGATTTAGCAGTATACTGTAAGTGGCTCATTTGGACTAACCTCCTGTATGTTTCATCACTTACAGTATAGTCCATTTGCGCTTTCTATTGTGTTTTGAAATGAACTAGCACCACGGGTTCCTTCAAGTATTTAAATATAGTAAAATTCCTTAATAATTGGTAGTAATAGAAAAAAATTTGAAGCAATCAATTTTAAGGAGTTCCCATGAGAGTAAATAACTAAGATTCAGTCTACTTATGATACAATGCCTCAAATTTTCTACATTTTAACAAAATATACGATTCCAAAAGTGCCAGTTTTATATTAATAAATAATTACCACATTGTCAAGTCAAGTGCAACAAGTTCTTGAATAGGCTAGTATTCCATTGTTAGGGCCAAATTTCAAGTTCAAATTAGCCAGCCTGTAAAAACTCTTTAGGAGATTTATAATTGAATAGTTTCTTTGGATAGTTGTTAATCCAGTTTTCAATAAATGCGACTTGTTGTTGAGTCGCATTTTTGCTTCCCTTAGGCAACCAACGCCGGATGAGTCTATTATGATTCTCATTAGTACCACGCTCCCAAGAAGAATACGGGTGGGCATAATAGATATGAGTAGGGTCAAAAACTTCCGCTAAACGACTGAACTCAGCCCCGTTATCAGCTGTGATAGAATTCATTTGATAATCCTTGAGGATTGCTTTCAGAGCTTGATTGACTGAAGCCGCGGACTTATCGGGAATGACTCGAATGATTTGATAACGACTCTTTCTATCGGTTAGAGTCAACAGACACTCGTTTTTTGCCCGTGTTTGAATAACCGTATCAATTTCAAAATCACCGATATTCTCACGCTTATTAATACTTTCTGGTCGTTCCTCAATAGACTTTCCAGCTGGCTTAAAATTGGGACTAGCATGCTTTTTCTTAGCTTTCTCTTGTCGAGGATAAAGCATATCAGCCTTGGTCAATCCTAAGTGTCCATGATGAATCCAGTAGTAAATGGTGGAGATGGGAACAGGTATCCCTTTTGACTTTACCATCATCTCGGGAGAGTATTTCTGTTCGATGTAGTGAGTTATCTTTTCTTTGAGTCCCTTGGTTAGGGAGACTTGTTTAACAGAACGTTTGCGATTGTTTTGATAGGCTTTTTGAGCAAAATCAGCTGAGTAGATCACTTCAAATTTTCCTTTACGCACTTGTTGTCTAACCTGACCACGTTTGACTTCGTTGTGAATGGTTTGAGGAGCTTTAGCTAATCTCCTAGCGATTTCACGATTTGAGAGCCCTTCTTGAGGCCAATGTTCAATCATTCTACGTTCAGTTAGTGTTAAATGTTTACTTTTTAGTGTTGCATCTCAGAGTCTTTCTAATTGTTGTTGTGGTGATTACAATTATATCTCTCTGAGATGTTTTTTGATACCCTTAGGTGGCTAACTTCATTTTAGAACTTTCCTTCCATTGTTAGGTTGTTTGGGCTAGCCCAAACAGAAATTTTGCAGTTTTGTAATGATGAAGTCGTCTAGGTCTCTCATTGATAGCTTTGATATAATGTGCTAGTTCCTTTTCGGTTAATGAGTTGAAAGATTGTCCTTTAGGGAGAAACTCTCTCAAAAGACCGTTAAAGTTCTCGTTTATTCCTCTTTCATGAGAGGAATAAGGATGGGCGAAGTAAATATCAACCTCTTCTAAATCCGATAGGCAACTGAATTCAGAGCCGTTATCTGATGTGATAGAAGTAATCGGGTGTTCAGCCAAGAGTTTTTTATAGCTTCATTGATGGTTTCTGCTTGCTTATTTGGTAGCTTACACGCCAAGGCAAATCGTGTTTGACGTTCGACCAAGGTCATGATAACAGCGTCTCCTTTGGTCTTTTTACCGAGAACTAGCTCAATATCCCAGTGTCCAAACTCAGAATGGTTATTAATCGTTTCTGGACGCTCTTCAATAGATTTTCCAAAGGTCTTCTTATTGACTGTTGTTTTATATTTAGACATCTTTCTGATACTCACCATCTTTGGTAAATCTATTGGCTTGATAAAAATAAAACCAACTGCGATATAGCAATATAATATCTTCGTTGAAGGAATGGTTTCTGTTGGATGCTCCTCTTTGTATTCATGAACAAACGTATCTACGCTATGTCGACGAACATTGGATTTAACAGCCTTATCTAGTTTTTCAAAGAAAGTCGGAGAGCACTGATCCAATTTCAGGTAGGTATTCTTTTTTCGATTTTCTTCATAGATATGTTGACCACTGTCAGCGAAATAGGTTTGATAATAAATTTGTTTTCCATTTATATTTTGGACTTGTGTTACTGTGCCACGCTTAATCTCACGGGTAATTGTCGAATAATTTCATCCTAATAGACGGGCAATCTCAGCAGGCTTTTTCCCGATCTTCAAATAGGCACTAGTTTCACCTCGCTCAGAGGGTGATAAGTGAGAATAACGAGACTTTATGGTAAAGTGCTATGACATAAGCACACATTTTCATAAATGCTTATAAACGTTGATATTATAACGTTTTCAATTTTTTCTATTTTCATAAATCCTTATACAATTTCTTTGTGGGGGAGTAAATGGGGGAGTAAATTTTACGAGTTCAGCAGGCAAGAAACTAGCACTCAAAAGGTGGTTTTTTAGTTTGGCTGTGGTATAACATAATTGTTCTTGATAATCTTTTAATAACTTTTTTAGATACTGATAAACTAAATTCGTTAATGTATCACACTTTCTGATTTTGGAGCTTTGCAACTAGCAAGGTTCTTTTTTTGCTCCTAGACACGTTCTACAGGCGCTAACTCTAACCTAAAGACTGGTCTGGTATAAAATTACCCTCGGAAAGTCTTTGTGGTTGCTGTAAGCTATTCTACAAGCTATCTGTGAGACTTAGAATTGATTGTGGCGCGTGAGTTGTTCCAAAGAAAACACTAACAGTTCACCATTTTTATAATGTCTGGCAAATTCAAGAACCCCACGCTCTAATTTCAGATAAAAATTAGTCTCTGACATCATCAGTTCATCATAGATGATATAATCTTTCTTATTGTGCCATTTGCAATACTTCTCAATAAGAATTTGCCTTAAATATTGCTTATCAATGCTATTGATAGCTTCTGTAATTACCCGTAGCTCCTTAAAAGCTTGTAACTGCCTTTCCACTTTGATATTTAACTCTACCATTTTAAGCTCAAATAGGTAGTTATCTGTTATTTTGGGTATAAGTTCTTCTCCAGCCATACGGGAATAACGTCGATACAATTTTAAAACCTCATAAGCATTTCTATTTGTCAGCTTCTTATCTATTTCCATTATCTGCCTCCTGTGCTATAATGTAAGCTGGTAGAGCCTTTCTAACGCCTATGAAACGGTTTTCTGTGGAGGCGGTAGGACGGTTCTACCTTTTTGTGTTATAATATATGTATTGGCACAAAGCCAAAATAAATATAGAAAATGTTATGATATTTAGTAGCGTTTCATATTTACGAGGGCTTGCGTGACAGGGCTTTTTCTACATTGAATTTACCAAATATTCGCTTTCGGACTGTGGGTTATCCATGGTCTTTTTTGATACCTAAAAACTGAGTTAATCATATTATTAGTTACCTAACAAATAGCATAATAACAAAACTCAATGCAAGTGATGACACCCCTTAAAAATCTGAAAAATTGGTCTGCGGTGTAAGAAAAACACCTTGTGGTGGCTCTCCTTGGTACGAGATAGGGGCTGGGGTCAGTTTAAACACTCGGACGATATAAATAATTTATACCCCAATCACTTAAAACATCATACAGGACATTTTAGGGGCTAATAATAACATGCTAGAAAACTCAAAAAGGGAAAATCACACATAGAAAAGGGTGGCGTTGTAGAACACAAACAATACCAAGTCCCATTAAGAATTAATGGGGTATTTCCGAATAATAACCAAGGTAAGCGCGTGTTTTCTCACGGTTCGTTTCACTATCCAAGAAAAGAAGCCTACTGATAATCAGTAAGCTTCTTTTCTTGCCTTTGCTGTCTCGTCTGTTGATACTATGATAACAGACTTTGCTTTAATCTTCTTTGTTTAGACTTGTATTGTAATACTCCAAACCTTGATACTCATTATCAACGTCTACAGACTTGAATCAGTCAATCGCTTCATCATCTAACATATCAAACGTTCCGATTGCTGTTTCACTATTTGCGTTCAATGGTTCATCACTTAACAAACGTTCTGCATAATCTAACAACTCACTCTCATATAACGCAACCTTGTGAGCTAATTCCTCAGACGCTGCTTGTTCCTTTAGTTGTTCTGTTCGTTTGTCAATATACTCATGAATAGTATCATCATGAGCATTCTCACGCGCTCCCTTGTCGCTATCCTCTACTTCTTTACTAACTCGTCATAGGCTAGTGTTTTATTAGCTTCATTATCCAAGTCGCTATCTTCCTCGATTGGCTTTGGTTGACAATGTAATTCATCATCTTCTAACATCATCAAGAAGCTTCCTAAGCAATTGAAAACAAGAAAGGCGATTCCATCAAACCCTTCTTGTTTGCCTGGTAGATTGTAAAGCTCGTTCATTGTTTTAGGTTGCTTATCGCTATTTTGTTGCTCTTCTTTAATTTCTTCTTCCAATTGTTCAATGTATAGCACTTATAATAATTCCTCCTTAAATTCTTGTTGAATATTCCTTTCTAGCGATACTTTCAAAAGTTCTATCCAACTTAGTATCAGCAATAGGAGGCGTGTAACGTTTAAGCCCTCTAGCCTCCCAACGTCTCAAAGTAGGATAAGATACCTCTAGGCGTTCGGTTGCCTCACGCTGTGAGATTATCCCTAATGGGTTCTCTAAGCTTTCATATCGTTCTAGATAAGTACCAACCTTAGTTAAAATACCACCTATTAATGCTTGCTCTGTTTCATTGCTTAGGAGATTAATTTCCATACGGTCATACCTCCATTTTTCGAATTTGTCGGGTAACCCAATTCAAACGGTCACGCGCATTTAATCGCTTAAACTCTTCTAATTCCTCGGGCGTTGCTTGTTTCTCGATACAAATAGCAATCTTGTATAATTCTTTATCAGTCATTGTCTGCCCCCAATCCTACAATCAAACTCTCTAAACCTTTCTTGATAAAGTAAAGGCTAGTTAGCGCGTGGTGTTTATCACCTTGTAAAATTGCATTATCTGCTAGGTCAATCATGTTATAAATAAAGTCTTTTTCTTGCTCGTACATTCCTTATACCTCCTTAGTTGTAACGTTTGCCATACAGTTGGAATGTAAGCCCCGTATCGCTCTTTGACGTGGTCTGTGTGTGGTTTCTTTAGTCTCTTGTTTAACGTCCTCTCTGGGCTTGATATATAGCAATAAAACCAACGCTAACAACCAAAACTCCATAAGAACCAACTGTCCCAAATTGGTAAATTGATTTCTTGGCAAATCATTATTCTGCCTCCTCCTCAAAGTTGATTAGTTTAAAAGCAATGTCATCAATTTCAGCGCTCAATTTTTGCATTTGCGTGTAAATATTCGAAAGAACTTTGGTAGCAAAATATGCTGTAGTGGTGTTATCTGCTTTCCGGTTCAGTGCTGTTACCGCCTCACTAGCGTGTTGTATCATCTCTAATCTTGGTAGTAAGTCACTTAATTCAAATCCAAGTTTTTCAAGTTCTTTTAATTCATCTGTTCTCATATTCTGCCCTCTCTAATCTAAATGTAAATCAATAGTGTTAACAATTTTGATAGTCTTACCCTCGCTCGCAAGGATATCCAATTCCCACTCGGGGAACTTTTTACCCTGCCAAAACTTATCCCTATTAGGTGTTGTTAGCATGTAATAACACTTAAATTGACCCGTGTTGTTATAGTCATAATCGTTCACTTTTTCAAATAACAGTTTCATCTGATTACCCTTCTAAAAACGCCTTAAGCATTGATATAACGCTGTTCCTATACTATAATATAAGCATAGAAGATAATCCTAAAACCCTCATAGCCTGCCCGCTGTAGTGTTTTATTTTATCTAATATTTTTCAAGTTTCATTTTGGTTTGAGCTGTCACTCAAGCCTTTTTTGTTGCTTTCATAACTGAACTTGTGACAATGTATCACGGATAACACTGTATTCCATGTTCAGCTCAATCATTGAAATAACCGCTTTTTCATAAGCTTGATATTTTGCTAGTTCCACGCTTGTTAAGCAATCAAGCCCCGTTTTACCACCTCTATCCTCGGTTAGTTTTGCTTTATTCTTACCCGTTGATAGTTTTAGAAGTAAGTTGTTAACCGTTGGGAAAGCCATTTTAGGAGCGTTGTCCCATTTACTGATAGCCTCGTTCAATGTTTTGTGTGTTGGTTTCTCTAAGGCTCGTTGAAAGCGAAAATTAGCGTTTTCTTTCTCTAATTCTTCGATATAGTCATATATCCAAGCTCGGAAAACTTTACCTTTTTCAGTTCGGGACAATATGCCAATTTCAAAGATACCTCGTTTATTGAACAAACGTGTTTCTTGGGTACCGCCCGTACTGTAGGGTACCTTAGTAACGATTGAATACTGACTTTCCCTTAGGTATGGGTTACGCTCTAACATTTTTTCAACTGCTCTTTTACTTTGGTAACCAAACCCTTGTGCCAACTGTTCGATAGTAACTAAGATTGCTCTATCTTTGTTCAAATAGAAGTCAATTTTAATCTCTCCGAACTCCCCTTTTTCTCGTTTAATAATTTCCATATAAAATTTCCTCCTTTATCCCATTATTGTAATTTTGAATATTAGGGATTTTTTACGCTTTTTTATATTTAATAATCTTTAACCAATCAAGCCATGGCTTTCTCAAAAGTCTTTGTTCTAACTTCCCCGCCCGAGCGTAACTTCCTATAAGTGATATGGTTCACACCAATCTGTTCCCCTGCTTGTTTCGCTGTAAGTTGCATGTCTGCTTGGTTTCGGCGAATTGCTTTAACATAGTTTTCTATATATTGCCAAGAGACAAAATATATTTTTTATACTTTTTTTGTGTTATAATCTAACGTGAAAGGTACTTAGATATATGAATAGATTAAAAGAAATAAGGAATAACGCCGTACATAACGGCCATAAAATGAGACAAGCTGACCTTGCGGAACTATTAGGAGTTACAAAACTGACTGTTTCCAACTGGGAAAATGGCAAACATGAAATAAAAGCAGACAAAGCCAATGAAATAGCTAAACTGTTCAATGTTTCTGTTTCCTATTTACTGGGCTATTCTGATAAAAAAGAGCCATATTATAATGATGAAATACTTTTAGATAATGGTAGCGGTGGCGTTTCTTCTCTTAGCTTTAAACGTCATAATGACTTACAAAAAGAGTACGATAAGCAAATTAGAAAAGATTTTATTAATTTCTTGCGTTCATATGATTTTGTTATTAGTGACAATGAAATAAAGGTACTCTTAGAACAGATTTCAAGTTTAAACATTAGTACAGTAGCTCATATTGACCGTGAAAGAGTACTCCAACAAGCCAACCCTAAAAAATATCTTATAGAAAATGGATATAAAGAATTAGGTGACTTGTTCCAATCTAATAAAGGGATTGATGACTTTTATAAAGAAAAAGGTTACGACCCAGAAAGCACTTTATAAAATCACCCCAACCGATAACGATTAGGGCGGATAATATTTATTTGCTACCATGCTATTTTGAATGGCTCTAAAACCTCAGACTCTAAAACCTTTATAGCCTGCCTGCTGTAGTTAAGAGAAGAGGTTACAAATGGTAAATATTAAGAAAATCACAAAGAAAAACGGTATTACTGTGTACCGTGAACAAATCTATCTAGGTATTGATTGCATGACTGGGAAACAAGTCTATACAACTATTTCAGCACCTACAAAAAAAGAACTCAAACAAAAACGTGAGTTCAAAATAAACAAATTTAAAGAAAATGGATACACGCGCCATAAGAGTGTGAGTGTTAAGAACTACCGTGAACTAAGTGAACTGTGGTTAAAAAACCATAAGTTAGAAGTTAAACCACAAACATATAGCCAAACAGTTAGCGAACTAAAAACGTACCTTTTACCTGTGTTCGGTGATATTAGGGTAGAAAAAATCACACTCCCAATGGTTCAAGTTTTCGTTAATAAAATAGCTAACAACCCTAACCCTGGTTCGGTATCTCTAAAAATAATCTTGTCTATTAATAAGCGTATTTTAAAATATGCTGTTAAATTACAATTGATAACCGTAAATCCTGCCGATAACATTATCGTACCTAAAAACAAGAAAAATATTTCCCAAAAGAAAGAACTAAAGTATTTTGAGACCAACCAATTGAAACAATTTAAAGACTACTTGGATAAACTACCAAATACTTTTAGAAACTATTACCATAAGACTTTGTATGATACTTTACTTGCAACTGGTCTACGTATTGGGGAGGCTGTAGCACTTGAATGGTTTGATATTGACTTAGACAATGGTTATATTGACGTTAATAAAACTATTGTCTGGTCTCGTATGGAAACAAATAGCCCTAAATCCATGGCAGGATATAGAAAAATCCCAATTGATAGGAACACCGTTCTAATGTTACGCCTTTATAAAGCACGCCAACACCAATGTTTTATAGAACACGGTTATGGTGGTAAAATGGCGGAACATGTTTTTTCAAATGGTCTCCACGCTTACCCTAGCCGTGAGGGTTTACAAAAAACACTAACAAAACATTTAAAATTAGCAGGTTTGCCCTACCTTACATTACACGCTTTTCGCCATACACACGCAAGTTTACTTTTAAACGCTGGTATCAGCTATAAAGAATTACAACAACGTCTCGGTCATTCTACCCTAGCTATGACTATGGATACTTATAGTCACTTATTCGATGATACAGAAAAAGAGGTGGTTAATTTCTTTGAAAAAGCCATGGCGAGTTTATAGAATATATTAAATTACATAACACTAAAATAATACCGCTTACTATAAATCTTGATTTCATAAGGTTTATGAATGAATTTTAGGAATTCTCTTATTTTATCTTAAAGAAAGCTAAAACGCCTAATCTGTAGGCGTTTTCTTTATATTATAAGAATCTAATTGTAATATTTTTAATATAACTCTAAAGCCAGAGTAACATTAAGTCTGTATTATATAGCCTGTACTAATTTTTGAAACAAAAAAAGGAGCATATAATGCAAACAAATATTTTTAAAACTAAATCGAAATCTATTAAACTTGGTCTTGCCGGTGTAGCCGCAGCAGCAGCACTTATTGCCCCAGCAGTTGCTAACGCTGATTCATACACAGTAAAATCAGGTGATACACTTTCTGAAATTGCTGTAACTTACAACACTACAGTTGAAAAATTGACTTCAATTAACAAAATCGCTAACGTTGACTTCATCACTGTAGGTCAAATCTTGGAACTAGATTCAGAAGCTACTGCAGCAGCAACTACAACTGAAACTGCAGCCGTAGAAGCAGCTCCAGCTGCTACAGATAACTCAGTGGCAGCAGCACCAGTACAAGCTGAAACAACAACTACTTCTTACTCATCAAACTTGGGTACTTCAGACGCTCAAGCTAAAGAAATCATTGCTCAACGCGAATCAAGCGGTAGCTACACAGCTCAAAACGGTCAATATTATGGTCGTTACCAATTGACAATGTCATACCTAAATGGTGACTTGTCAGCTGAAAACCAAGAACGTGTTGCCGATTCATACGTAGCAGGACGTTACGGTTCATGGTCAGCAGCCCTTGCATTCTGGAATGCCAACGGTTGGTACTAAGATAAGAGACTTTTCTTAGAGTTAATATTATTTACTATTTAGCGAATTACCAGTATTAGATAGATAAGCTTGAAGAATTTATCTTCAAGCTTTTTTTATGCCTACAAAAGCTTGAATTTTAGCGTTTTCATAGTAAAAACGAGGTTAATCTCAATATCTCTGTAATATTTTTAACATATTTTCAATCTGCGAGTAATAAATAAATTATATGATAGGAAACAGGAGTTCTAGAGAGGTATATATTTATTTAACATGTATAGTAGAATTACTAAAGCAAAACATAGAAAAATTAGAAATATTATTGTCAGCATCCTTGGAGCTATTTTAGTTGTAGCGATGGTTGTTGTCCTTATTCCAAAAATAGAAGCGTTCGCAGAAACTATTACAACTCGCTCAGAAGCCGGAGCTGCGAAAGCTGTATCAACAAGTTCTGAAAGCTCTGATGTGTCATCAACAAGTATCAGTTCAACTACAGCAGACTCAGAAGAATCAAGCAGTAGCTCATCAGAAGAAACTGAAGAAGTTGAGGCCTCTTCTACCGAAGAGGTTCAAGAATCAGAAGCAAGTTATGCTGAGGTTGGTCCAGCTACTGATAATACAACGACTGTAGCTGCTGCGACTACACCATCTTCAACGACAGCCCAAGCGGCACCTTCAATAGCTTTAAATGGTAATACAGCAGGTGCTGTTGGTTTAGATGCCGCTGCCCAAATGGCTGCCGCAACAGGTGTTCCACAATCAACTTGGGAAGCTATCATTGCACGTGAATCTAATGGAGATCCAACGGTTGCCAATGCTTCAGGAGCATCTGGTTTATTCCAGACTATGCCAGGTTGGGGATCAACTGCAACAGTTCAAGATCAAATTGCAACAGCAATTAAAGTTTACAATACTCAAGGACTATCAGCTTGGGGATACTAATTTAATAGAAGAAAAAGCACTAATCACCCTATAAAGATGATAGTGCTTTTTTAATATCATATGGATGGTGACAGATGCTTTCTGCCCCATGTTCTTGTAAGCTTTCTAAGCTACCAAATCCCCAGGTTACCCCAAGTCTGCGAACTCCTGTTTTTTGCCCACCAATCATGTCGAACTTCGTATCACCAATGATAACAGCTTCATGCGCTTGAATGCCTTGTTCAGTTAGACAGGCCTTAATCACATCAGCTTTATGGAAGTACTCGGGAGTAGACCCATAGACTTTTTTAAAGTGTGAAATAATACCAAGCTCTGTTAACATCAAGTTAGCCATAGGTTGGTGCTTACTTGTGGTAACAAATAGTGAGTAATTTAAGTCATTTAATTCTTGTAGAGCTTCTGCAATACCAGTGTAAAGAGAGACTTGGTGGACTCCTTTTTCACCATAGTAATCTCTAAAAGTTTTGATAGCATGGTTAACCTCATCGGATTGCTCAAAATAATGACCAAAAGTGACTTCTAGAGGAGGTCCGATAAATGTTGACAACTGTTTGTCAGTTTGTAAAGGTAGTTGTAACTTTTCGAAAGCATAATTAAATGCTGCTTTAATACCAGGGCTTGAATTTACTAGTGTTCCATCAAGGTCAAATAAGATAGATTTCATGTTTACTCTCCTGTAAATTTTGTCAATAATGATTGACAAATCCGTCAATTAGCAAGGGACCAAATAAATAGTATTCGAATACTAGCGTCTATTCGCCAAAGATTTTAGCTTGTAAGCGACGACCAGTAGGTGTAGCAGCTAAGCCACCTTCAGCAGTTTCTCGAAAGGCTGTTGGTAAGCTAGAGCCTACTTGGTACATGGCATCAACAACTTCGTCAACGGGAATCTGTGATTCAATGCCAGCCAGGGCCATGTCAGCAGCAACTAAGGCAAAACTAGATCCAAGTGCATTACGCTTAACACAAGGAACCTCGACAAGGCCAGCGACAGGGTCACAGATTAAACCTAGCATATTTTTGATAACAAAGGCTACAGCTTGACTAGCTTGGTAAGCAGATCCTCCAGCAGCTTTGACAAGAGCAGCTGCGCTCATGGCTGAAGCAGAACCGACTTCGGCTTGACAGCCACCCTCAGCACCAGAAATAGAAGCGTTATTTCCGATAACCAGCCCAAAGGCACCAGCAGTGAATAAGAATTCTAATTGCTCTTCTTCAGAGAGGTTTAATTTATCAATAGCCGTTGTTAAGACAGCAGGTAGGCATCCAGCAGAGCCTGCTGTTGGAGTGGCACAGACAAGCCCCATTTTGGCGTTTAGTTCGTTGACAGCAATTGCGTTTCGGACAGCTGTTAAAACGGTTGTATCAGACAAGGTTTTACCTGATTTCAAGTAGGCATCCATCTTGACAGCGTCTCCGCCTGTCAGCCCACTAATGGATTTACTAGGAGTGAGTCCATCAGTGACAGAATTTTTCATAACTTGAAGATTTTTCTTCATGATATGAATAATTTCATCACGGCTACGTCCGCTTAATTCTGTTTCTGTGGAAATCATTAGCTCAGCAATATTGCCGTTAAAGTCTTTATCGGCTTGTTCAACTAATTCTTTAATAGAATAAAACATTCTTTTCCTTTCTAGTCAAAGAAATTGACATTGTGTAGGTGCGGAATGTGCTGGATTTGTTCCACAGCTTTATGACAATCACGTGAGTCAACTTCGATAATCATAATGGCTTTTTCACCAGCGCGTTCGCGGGTCACATTCATTTGAGCAATGTTGATATTGTGTTCAGAAAGAATATCTGTTACTTTTGCAATCATACCAGGAATATCTTGGTGAACGATAATGAGAGTAGGGGTATTCATTTTAAGAGAAACAGAGAATCCATTAAGTTCAGTAACTTCAATATTTCCTCCACCAATTGATACACCTGTGATACTCATGTTTTTATCACCTTTTTCAACGGTAATCTTAGCAGTATTTGGGTGAGGGGCATTACTGTCCTTTAAAATATCCCAATAAATGCGTACCCCTTTTTGGTGAGCAATTTCTAATGAATTTTTAATATCTGGATTGTCAGTATCCATTCCTAGGATACCAGCAACGAGTGCTTTATCAGTTCCGTGTCCACGGTAAGTTTTAGCAAATGAATTATATAAATGAAATGTTACGGAATCAGGAATTTCTCCGAAAATAGAGTTAACAATTTTTCCAATACGAACAGCACCAGCAGTGTGGCTGCTTGATGGGCCAATCATAACAGGTCCGATAATATCAAAGACGGATTGGAATTTTAGATTTTTCATATCTACTCCTTCTAGAATCTATGCTTACTTATTATAACAAAGGAAAGGAATTGGGTAAACGATAATAAATCGCTTACTTTTATAGAAAATGAGAAAAAGATTTAAAAATAAGTCTAAATGCCTCACATAAGTGGAAATTCATGTTATAATAGTCTTCGCGTGGATTTCTGCGCTCAAAATCGACCTTCAAATCGATTTTTGAAAAACTGGGCCCTTCAAGCCTATGTTCGAAAAAAATATCTTGATGGGAGGATTATCATGACAGATAATTCAAAAACACGTGTTGTTGTTGGTATGAGTGGAGGCGTTGATTCGTCTGTAACTGCTCTTCTTTTGAAAGAACAAGGTTACGACGTTATTGGTGTTTTCATGAAAAACTGGGATGACACAGATGAATTCGGTGTGTGTACAGCAGCCGAAGATTACAAAGACGTAGCAGCTGTTGCTGACCAAATCGGTATTCCGTATTACTCTGTTAACTTTGAAAAAGAGTACTGGGATCGTGTCTTCGAATACTTCCTTGCGGAATACCGTGCAGGACGTACGCCCAATCCAGATGTAATGTGTAATAAGGAAATCAAATTTAAAGCCTTCCTTGACTACGCTATGACACTTGGTGCCGATTATGTGGCAACTGGGCACTACGCACAAGTCTCTCGCGATGAAGATGGTACAGTTCACATGCTTCGTGGTGCAGATAATAACAAAGACCAAACTTATTTCTTAAGTCAATTGTCACAAGAACAATTGCAAAAAGTAATGTTCCCACTTGGTCACTTGGAAAAACCAGAAGTGCGTAAAATTGCTGAACGCGCGGGACTTGCAACAGCTAAGAAAAAAGATTCAACAGGAATTTGCTTTATTGGTGAAAAGAACTTTAAACAATTCCTTAGTCAATATTTACCAGCTCAAAAAGGTCACATGATGACTGTTGATGGCCGTGATATGGGAGAACATGCTGGCTTGATGTATTACACAATCGGTCAACGTGGAGGTCTTGGTATTGGTGGTCAACAAGGTGGCGACAATGCTCCTTGGTTTGTTGTCGGAAAAGACCTTTCAAAAAATATTCTTTACGTTGGACAAGGCTTCTACCATGAATCATTAATGTCAACTAGCCTTGACGCTTCAAGTATTCACTTTACACGTGATATGCCTGAAGAATTTACAATGGAAGTTACTGCAAAATTCCGTTATCGCCAACCTGATTCAAAAGTTACTGTTCATGTTAAAGGTGACAAAGCAGAAGTTGTCTTTGATGAACCACAACGTGCTATCACACCAGGTCAAGCTGTTGTATTCTACGACGGTGAAGAATGCCTAGGTGGTGGAATCATCGATATGGCTTATAAAAATGGCGTTGCTTGCCAATACATCTAATTGACAATTCTGTAAAGAAAGGTTGACAATTGTTGTTTAATTTGGTCAATATTGCTTGAAAAATTATCAGCAATTAAATTGACTTTTTAACTCAATTTGATACAATAATCATAACAATGACGATGATGGTCAAAGCTCATGGGAATTGTAGGCCTTTTTGGTTTACATTTTCAAAGCTTTGATCATTTTTGTGTTTTAGAAATCATTTTATATTTGGAAAGGAATGCTTTAAGTAGGTTAGCTAATTTTTTGACCATTTTGTTTGATTAAAAGTTGGCTAAGGCTTACTTGATATTGTAATTAAAATCATGACACATGAATTTGCTGAAAATTATGATGTAATTGTTGTTGGTGCAGGGCATGCTGGTGTCGAAGCTAGTTTGGCTGCAGCTCGTATGGGTTGTAAAACAATGCTCGCTACAATCAACTTGGAAATGTTATCCTTTATGCCATGTAACCCTGCAATCGGAGGTTCTGCTAAAGGGATTGTTGTTCGTGAAATCGATGCCCTTGGTGGAGAAATGGGTAAAAACATTGACAAGACCTATATCCAAATGAAAATGCTTAATACTGGTAAAGGTCCAGCTGTGCGTGCTCTTCGTGCTCAAGCTGATAAGGCCCGTTATTCACGTACAATGAAGTATACTGTTGAACAACAAGAAAACTTGACTTTACGTCAATCAATGATTGAAGAAGTTTTAGTTGAAGATGGAAAAGTTGTTGGTGTTCGTACAGCTACTAACCAGAAATTTTCAGCCAAAGCAGTTGTTATCACTACAGGTACAGCTCTTCGTGGAGAAATCATTTTAGGAGAACTCAAATATTCATCTGGTCCTAATAACAGCTTGGCTTCTATCGGACTTGCTGATAACTTGAAAGAGCTTGGTCTTGAAATTGGTCGTTTCAAAACAGGAACACCACCACGGGTTAAAGCAAGTTCTATCAATTATGACGAAACAGAAATTCAACCAGGTGACGAAAAACCAAATCATTTCTCATTCATGTCAAATGATGAAGATTATCTCAAAGATCAAATTCCTTGCTGGTTGACATATACTAACCAAACAAGCCACGATATTATCAATAAAAACCTTTATCGTGCCCCAATGTTCTCAGGAATTGTTAAAGGGGTAGGTCCTCGTTACTGCCCATCTATCGAGGATAAAATTGTTCGATTTGCGGACAAAGAACGTCACCAACTTTTCCTAGAACCAGAAGGACGTGAAACTGAAGAAGTTTACATTCAAGGATTGTCAACAAGTCTTCCTGAGGATGTTCAAAAAGAATTGGTTCACTCAATTAAAGGACTTGAAAATGCTGAAATGATGCGTACAGGTTATGCGATTGAGTATGATATCGTTTTGCCACACCAATTGCGTGCAACACTTGAAACTAAGAAAATTTCTGGACTCTTTACCGCAGGTCAAACCAATGGTACTTCAGGTTATGAAGAAGCTGCAGGACAAGGGATTGTTGCTGGTATTAATGCCGCTCTTAAAGTTCAAGGTAAACCAGAAATGATTCTAAAACGTAGTGATGCTTATATTGGTGTTATGATTGATGACTTGGTAACAAAAGGAACTTTGGAACCTTATCGTTTGTTGACAAGTCGTGCAGAATATCGTTTGATTTTGCGTCATGATAATGCCGATATGCGTTTGACTGAAATTGGTCACCGTGTTGGTTTGGTCGATGAAGAACGCTATGAACGTTACTTGAGCCGTAAACGTCAATTTGACAACGAGTTGACAAGACTGTCAAACCTTAAAATCAAGCCTATCAAGGAGACTAATGCGCGTATTGAAGCACTTGGTTTCAAACCATTGACAGATGCCTTGACAGCTAAAGAATTCATGCGTCGTCCAGAAATCAATTATGAAATTGCAACAAGTTTTGTCGGTCCTGCGGAAGAAAAACTAGATAGCAAAGTAATTGAACTTTTGGAAACTGAAATCAAATACGAAGGATACATCAACAAAGCGCTTGATCAAGTGGCTAAGATGAAACGCATGGAAGAAAAACGTATCCCTGCTAATATTGATTGGGATGATATCGATTCTATCGCGACAGAAGCGCGTCAAAAATTCAAGAAAATTAATCCTGAAACTATCGGACAAGCAAGCCGTATTTCAGGGGTTAACCCAGCTGATATTTCTATCTTGATGGTTTACTTGGAAGGTAAACAAAAACACCATCGCAATCAAGAAGATTAAGCATCATTAAAACAAGAAAGCAGCCCTTATTGACTGGGGTTGCTTTTCTGCTTTCCTACTATAAATTAAGCCTATTTTATGGTATAATTGTAAGCTAAGAGGTTAACCAATGAAAAGATTTCGATTTGCAACTATCCACTTAGTCATGATTGGCCTTATTTTATTTGGCATTTTGGCTATCTGTGTCAGACTTTTTCAGACGGAGTCAGCTATTTTAGCTGCAATCTTTTTAGCGCTTTCTTTACTTGTAGCTTTGCTTTACTACCAAAAAGAAAATTACGAGCTATCGGAACTTGAACAAATTGAATTATTAAACAACCAAACAGAAGTCGGTTTAAAACATCTTCTAGAGCAAATGCCAGTTGGTGTTGTTCAGTTTGATCAAGAAACAAATGAGGTAGAATGGTTTAATCCATATGCAGAGCTCATTTTTACTAGTGAAGAAGGAGAGTTTGAGGATGACGTCATTCGTAGAATTATTGGGGCTAAGCGAGAAGGGGATGCCACTCAGACATTTGAGTTAAATGGCAATAAGTACTCATCTTACATCGATTCTTCAACAGGGATTTTCTATTTCTTTGATACATCTATGGGAAATCGTCAGTTGGGGGATGCAGCCTTTTTGCGTCCAGTTATTGGGATTATTTCCATCGACAACTATGATGATGTAACAGATGATTTGTCAGATGCTGAGATTTCACAAATCAATAGCTTCATCGCCAACTTTATTTCGAATTTTACAAAGTCAAAAAATATTTTTTATCGTCGTGTCGACATGGACCGTTTCTACTTTTTCACAGATTATGCTGTGTTGAGTAGTTTGATTGACGATAAATTTGATGTTCTGGAAGCTTTTCGAAAACAAGCTAAAGAAGAACATAATTTGCCATTAACGCTTAGTATGGGCGTTTCTTATGGTGATAATAATTATCAACAAATTGGACAAGTTGCTTTGCAGAATTTGAATACGGCACTTGTTCGTGGTGGTGATCAGGTTGTTATTTGTGAAAACGACGAGCATAAGAAACCATTGTATTTTGGTGGTGGCTCAGTATCTACCGTCAAGCGTACACGTACGCGTACGCGTGCCATGATGACAGCTATCTCAGACCATATCAAAGGGGTTGACCGTGTCTTCGTTGTAGGTCATCGCAACATAGATATGGATGCTCTTGGTTCAGCTGTAGGTATGCAATTTTTCGCAAGTAATATCAACAAAGAATCTTATGTTGTATACAATCCAGATGAGATGAGTCCTGATATTACGCGTGCTGTTAAAAGATTGCAAGAAGATGCTAGGACACGACTTATTACTATTAAGCAGGCGATGTCAATGATGACAGAGCGCTCATTGTTAATTATGGTCGATCATTCTAAGATTGATTTGACCTTATCGGAAAAACTTTACAATAAGTTTACAGATGTGATTGTTGTAGACCATCATCGTCGTGATGAAAACTTTCCAGAAAATGCTGTTCTCACTTTCATTGAAAGTGGAGCAAGCAGTGCTAGTGAGTTAGTTACAGAATTGATTCAATTCCAGAATGCTAAGAAGCGTTTGAGTAAAATTCAAGCGAGTGTCTTGATGGCAGGTATTATGCTTGATACGAAGAATTTCTCAGCTAGCGTTACAAGTCGAACATTTGATGTTGCAAGTTATCTTCGAGCTCACGGAAGTGATAGTATTGAAATTCAAAATATTTCTCAAACGGATTTTGAGGAATATCGATTGGTTAATGAATTAATCCTTAGAGGCCGAAAAATTTACGATAACATTATCATTGCTAGCGGGCGTGATGGTGTCAATTATAGTAAAGTGGTTGCTAGTAAGGCGGCTGATACCATGCTATCTTTAGCTGGTATTGAAGCAACATTTGTTTTAGTGCAAGTTGCTCCAAATAAAGTTGCTATTTCAGCACGTAGCCGTAGTAAGATTAATGTTCAGCGCATGATGGAAGAACTCGGTGGTGGTGGTCACTTTACCCTAGCTGCATGTCAGTTGGAAAATATGTCAGTGAGCCAAGCAGAGAGTGCTTTACTTGATGTGATTGAAAATGATTTAAGAGAAAATATGGAGGCAGAGAGATGAAAGTAATTTTTCTAGCAGATGTTAAAGGAAAAGGTAAAAAAGGCGAAATCAAAGAAGTTCCAACAGGATATGCTCAAAACTTTTTGATTAAGAAAAATCTTGCTAAAGAAGCTACTAACCAAGCAATTGGTGAACTAAAAGGTAAACAAAAATCAGAAGAAAAAGCTCAAGCTGAAGTCTTGGCTGAAGCTAAAGCTCTTAAAGCTGAGCTTGAAAAAGAAGAAACTATTGTTAAGTTTACTGAAAAAGTTGGACCTGATGGACGTACATTCGGTTCAATTACTGCTAAGAAAATTGTTGAAGAATTATCAAAACAATTTGGTCTAAAAATCAACAAACGCGCGATTAATTTGGATCATCCAATTCGTGCAATTGGTTCTGTTGAAGTACCTGTGAAATTACATAAAGAAGTTACTGCTGAAATCAAATTAAATATTAAAGAAGCATAATAATATTTGAGCTTATTAGGGGAGGTGAAAAGATTGACAGAAGAGCCGGAATTGAGAGTTCAGCCACAGGATTTATTAGCAGAGCAATCTGTCTTAGGTTCTATTTTTATCTCGCCAGATAAACTCATTACTGTTCGTGAATTTGTTAGCCCAGATGACTTTTACAAATACTCGCATCGCGTTATTTTTAAAGCTATGATTACTTTGAGTGATCGTAATGAGGCTATTGATGCAACGACTGTAAGAACGATTCTTGATGACCAAGGAGATCTACAAAATATTGGTGGTTTGTCTTATATTGTTGAATTGGTCAACAGTGTACCGACAAGTGCCAATGCTGAATATTATGCTAAGATTGTTGCTGAAAAAGCAATGTTGCGTAACATCATCTCTAGATTGACAGAGACTGTAAACCTTGCTTATGAAGGGGCAACCGATTCAGAAGATGTCATTGCTGGGGCTGAAAAAGCACTTATTGAAATTAATGAGCACAGCAACCGTAGTGGTTTCCGTAAGATTTCGGATGTCTTGAAAGTTAACTATGAGAACTTGGAAATTCGTTCACGTCAAACGAGCGATGTTACTGGTTTACCAACAGGGTTCCGTGATTTGGATAAGATTACGACAGGTTTACACCCAGATCAGTTAGTTATTCTAGCTGCCCGCCCAGCCGTCGGGAAAACAGCCTTTGCTTTGAATATTGCTCAAAATGTTGGGACTAAGCAAAATAGACCTGTAGCTATCTTCTCTCTGGAAATGGGTGCTGAAAGTTTGGTTGACCGTATGTTGGCTGCTGAAGGGATGGTTGATTCTCACAACCTTAGAACTGGTCAGCTAACCGATCAAGAGTGGAATAACATTACCATTGCTCAGGGAGCTTTGGCTGATGCACCAATCTATATTGACGATACGCCTGGTATCAAGATTACTGAAATTCGAGCACGTGCCCGCAAGTTGTCACAAGAGGTTGAAGGTGGCCTTGGTTTGATTGTGATTGACTATCTTCAGTTGATTACAGGGACACGTCCTGAGAACCGTCAACAAGAGGTTTCTGATATTTCACGTCAATTGAAAATCTTGGCGAAAGAATTGAAAGTACCAGTTATCGCATTGAGTCAGTTATCTCGTGGTGTTGAACAGCGTCAAGATAAGCGTCCTGTATTGTCTGATATTCGTGAATCAGGATCTATCGAACAAGATGCCGATATTGTAGCCTTCTTGTATCGTGATGATTACTATCGCCGTGAGGGTGAAGAGAGCGATGAGGCTATTGAAGATAATACCATTGAAGTTATCTTGGAAAAAAACCGTTCTGGTGCGCGTGGGACAGTAAAACTCATTTTCCAGAAGGAATACAATAAATTTTCTAGTATTGCGCAGTTTGAAGAGCATTAATAAAATTAAGGAGTACAGTAAAATATGAGCGATGCATTTGCAGATGTTGCTAAAATGAAGAAAATTAAAGAGGATATTAAAGCACACGAAGGTCAATTGGTTGAATTGACACTAGAAAATGGCCGTAAACGTGAAAAAAATAAAATCGGTCGTTTAACTGAAGTGTACCCATCATTATTTATCGTTGAATACAATGAAAATTCTGATGTTCCAGGTGCTATCAATAATTCTTACGTTGAATCATATACATATTCAGATATTTTAACTGAAAAAACATTGATTCGTTATTTTGATTAAATTAATCTTAGAATTAGCATACAAAAGGCTTTACAGAGCCTTTTTTTTATGTTAAACTAAGTTCCGTGTGAAATAATAGCGGGAGAGTATGAAGCTCGTCAACAGTTGACTCTTCTACAGTTTTTCTTTTTATGGAAAAGCTTCTAGAAGTCGGAAAAGTAATCTTGGCTGTTTAGATGAAAGTCAACTGCACGAATCAGGATTCTCTAAATTGTTATTTCCTACAAAATTTTTATTTTATAGGAGGACATTTTAAATGTCACGTTATACTGGTCCATCATGGAAACAATCACGTCGCCTTGGCTTGTCTCTTACAGGTACAGGTAAAGAATTAGCACGTCGTAACTACGTGCCAGGTCAACACGGTCCTAACAACCGTAGCAAACTTTCTGAATACGGTTTGCAGTTGGCTGAAAAACAAAAACTTCGTTTCACTTACGGTGTAGGTGAAAAACAATTCCGTAACTTGTTCGTACAAGCTACTAAAGTTAAAGGTGGAACTCTTGGTTTCAACTTTATGGTTCTTTTGGAACGTCGTCTTGACAACGTTGTTTACCGTCTAGGTCTTGCAACTACTCGTCGTCAAGCTCGTCAATTCGTTAACCACGGTCACATCCTTGTTGACGGTAAACGTGTTGATATCCCTTCATACCGCGTAACTCCAGGTCAAGTTATCTCAGTTCGCGAAAAATCAGCTAAAGTACCTGCTATCCTTGAAGCTGTTGAAGCTACTCTTGGACGTCCAGCATTCGTATCATTCGACGCTGAAAAACTTGAAGGTTCATTGACTCGTCTTCCAGAACGCGACGAAATCAACCCAGAAATCAACGAAGCTCTTATCGTTGAATACTACAACAAAATGCTTTAATTCACTGTTTATTGAAGTATTTAAAACCACGGTTTTTCCGTGGTTTTTTTGTTTTTTTATTGAATATAAAAAAGCCTCCTTTTTTGAACCGCACCCCAAAAGTTAGACACAAAATCTAACGATTGAGGTGCTTTTTGTATGAAATTAACTTATGAAGATAAACTAGGAATCTATAAACTCAGAAAACAAGGTGTGTCTTGACCTCAGCTGGGTCAAACCTATGATGTTAATCCTAGAAATCTACGTTACATGGTTAAGCTTATGGAACGATATGGCGTAGAGATTGTTAAAAAAGCAAAAATAGGTACTATTGCCCTGAACTAAAGCAAGAAATTATCAATCAAGTCCTTTTTGAAGGTCGCTCTCAAATATTAGTCTCTCTTGAATATGCCCTTCCTAACATAGGAACACTTTCCAATTGTCTAGCACAATACAAGAAAAATGGGTATACTATTGTTGAGAAAACAAGAGGGAGACCAAGTAAGATGGGACGTCAGCCGAAAAAGACTTCAGAGGAAATGTCAGAGCTAGAGCGACTTCAAAAAGAAGTGAAATACCTTAGAGCGGAGAATGCCGTGATAAAAAAGTTGAGAGATTACCGCTTGAGGGAAGAGGCAGAGCGCGAAAAGCAACACGACTCATCCAAGAGTTGAGTGAGAAATTTTCTCTAGCGATGTTACTAAAGATTTTAGCCTTACCTCGTTAAAGTTAAACTAAAAGGACTTAGCCCTGTGCGATACAGAACTAAATCCTTTCAATAATTAATTGTCCAACTTTTGGGGGTCAGTACATTTATGGTGGTTTTTGTTAAAGCGGCAAAAGTTTTAGAATGAGGTTAGTCATTTGGCGTGGTGATTCTTTTTTACCTTTAGCAATCCAAGATTGGCAAAGGCCGAAAAAGGCATAGGCGAAGTAAATACTGCTGTACTCTCTTTCAACAGGACTCAATTCTTCACGGCCAAAACGGTCTTGTAAATCAGTATTAATGAAAATACGTACTTTATTAATGATAAAAGCTTGGAATTCACGAGTTCCGTTAGCTGAAATCAAGGCAGATAAGAGCTGCTCACGTTTTAGAAATTCAAAAATTTTCAAAAAGGCTTGAGCTTTATTGCTTTCGTGTTTTTCAAAAATGTATTCAACCTGATTAAAGAGCATTTGTTGGCAAGAATCAATCAACTCAAACTTATCCTTGTAATGAGTGTAGAAGCTAGAGCGGCTAATACCTGCTTCTTTAGCTAACTTAATCGTTGTAATATCATCAAAACTTTCTGTTTTTAAGAGGCTAACCATAGCTTCTTGAATAGCCCTCTTAGTATTTGCTTTGCGGTTGTCATGTGCCATAAACAATCTCTTTTGAACACTTTTAGACAGAATGTCCAAAATCTCCTTCTTTTGTCTTGAAATTATTTCATATCCTTGTATAATATATTTTATCATAATTTTTGAACAGTGTGTCTAAATTAGGAGAAAATATGTTAGAAGAATTTAAAGCACTTATTAAAAGTCCCAAACTTTGGGTAACAATGATTGGGGTTGCGCTTGTTCCAGCTCTTTATAACTTGTCATTTTTAGGCTCTATGTGGGACCCTTACGGTAGTTTAGATAACTTACCAGTGGCAGTTGTAAATAAGGACAAGACAGCAACGCTTAATGACAAGAAATTAACAATCGGTGACGACATGGTAGACAGCATGTCTATAAATAAAGCCCTTGATTATCACTTTGTCAGCCAGAAAAAAGCTGATAAAGGTTTAAAGGATGGCGACTACTACATGGTTATCACATTACCAGAAGATTTGTCAGAGAAAGCCTCTAGCTTATTAACGGATAATCCGAAGAAATTAAACATTAAGTATCAAACAACAGCTGGACGTAGCTTTGTCGCTTCTAAAATGAGTGAATCTGCGATGACCAAGCTTAAAGATACTGTTTCTGAAAATATCACAGAAACTTATACAAAAGCTGTATTCAAGAGCATGTCTGGTTTACAAGATGGTTTACAAGAAGCAAGTGACGGTGGCAATGAATTGCTCTCAGGAAGCCAACAGCTTGAATCTGGTAGTCAAACCATTACAGATAATCTCAACACAGCAGCATCAGGCAGCCAAACTTTAGCAGACGGAACAGCAACACTTTCAAGCGGCTTGACAACTTATACAAATGGTGTATCAACTTTGGCGAGTGGTGCAAATGAATTAAATAGTAACTCCGTGGCTCTTATCAGTGGTATCGCTCAGCTAAAAGAAAGTTCTACACAAGTACAACGACTAGTTGATGGGGCTAATAGTTTAACAGATGGTTTACAGCAACTGGCAACCTCTACAACACTTTCGGCAGAAGAAACTGAAAATATTCAGTCATTAATTTCAGGTTTACCTCAATTAAATGCTGGAATTCAACAATTAAATGCTTCAGTTTCTGAGATTTCTACTAATGTTGATATCACACAAATTTCGACTGTTTTAAGTGATATTGCTTCACAAGCTCAGGGAATTTTGGAGGCAGAAGAAAAGGACAGTTCAGCCAGATTGACTGCTATTCAAGCAACTACTGCTTATCAAAGTTTAGATCCAGAACAACGAGCTCAGTTAGTCAATGCATTGAATACTTCAGGAAATAGTGTTAGTCAACAAGCACAGCAAATTTTAACAGATGTTCAAACAATGAAGGCTTCTTTAACAGCGTTATTACCTTTATCAAGTAAGGTAACTGAGTTACAGACGGCAGTTTCTCAAATTGCCAATCAGTCAAATGTAGCTTTGCCTGGTTCTGTTAAGGCTTTGACAACATTATCTACTGGTTTAAATCAGGTTAATACGGCTACTACAACACAACTTGTCCCTGGAAGTAGTCAAATTGCTTCAGGAATCTCAACACTTAACACAAAATTAAGTAGTGGTGCAAATGAATTGTTGACAGGGGCAACAACCTATACAAACGCTGTCTCGCAAATCGCTTCTGGTGCTAACCAATTGGTTGCTAATAATACTCAGCTAACAAGTGGCGCTTCTCAATTGCAATCTGGTGCAAAAGCATTAGCTTCTGGTTCAAGTCAGTTAGCTGCTGGCAGTGGCACGTTGACGAGTGGCTTGACAACCTTGACAAGCGGTCTTTCAACATTGTCCTCTTCACTTACAGATGCAAGTAAGCAATTATCACTTGTTTCTGTAACAAATAAGAACGCCAAGTTGGTTTCCAATCCTATATCAACAAAAGAAACAGACAATGATAGCGTGAAAGTAAATGGTATTGGTATGGCACCTTACATGATTGCGGTATCACTTATGGTAGTTGCCCTTTCAACGAACGTTATCTTTGCCAGCTCATTGTCAGGACGCCCAGTGAAAAATCGTTTTGAATGGGCCAAACAAAAACTCTTTATTAATGGATTGATTTCAACTGTTGGTTCGTTAGTATTGTATGGTGCTATTCAATTCCTTGGATTTGAGGCCAACTATGAATGGAGAACAATCTTCCTTATCATCTTAGGTGGTTGGACATTAATGGCTCTTGTAACGGCTCTAGTTGGTTGGGATAATCGTTACGGTTCATTCCTTTCGCTTGTTATGTTATTACTTCAAGTCGGTTCTGCAGGTGGTTCATATCCAATCGAGCTTAGTCCTAAGTTCTTCCAAGTTGTTCACCCATATATGCCAATGACTTACATTGTAACAGGTTTACGTCAAACCATTTCGATGACAGGTTCAATTGGTACACAAGTCGGTGTTCTTTCAGCATTCCTTGTTGTTTTCATGGTATTTGGGCTTATCATTTACAGACAACCAAAAACAGGAAATTAAGATTACTAGATTGAGGAAAACGTTCATTTTGGACAATTTCTTCAATCTTTTTTTGCTGTAAACGATGTTCTCAGTTTTTACAATCAGATTATTTGAAAAACGAAGGAAACTTTTATACACTTAAAGAGTTAACTAGAGAATGCTGATTAAGACAGCCTTTCTTTACAATATATTTACAGCGATATAAATAATTAATTTGCTATTTAGATTGAGGAAACGATGTCACTTATTACTATTATTTTGTCATTATTGGTTGCTTTGGAACATTTTTATATTATGTATTTAGAAACAGTTACAACACAATCACCTGCGACAGCGCGTGTTTTTGGACTACCGCAAGAAGAGTTAGAACGTGAGTCTGTAAGTAATTTATTTAAAAATCAAGGTGTTTACAATGGCTTGATTGCGGTATTTTTACTTTACGGTATCTTTACAGAAAATATTAGTATTGTGGTTATTTTTCTTTTGAACGTTATTTTGGCAGCAATTTATGGTAGCTTGACGGCTGATAAAAAAATCATACTTAAGCAAGGTGGCCTAGCTATTTTAGCTTTGTTAACATTTTTATTTTAATAAAATAAAAGGTACCGTATTGTGACCTGCACCCCAAAAGTTAGACAGAAAAAAATCTAACAATTGGGGTGTTTTTGTATGAAATTAAGTTATGAAGATAAACTAGAAATATATCAGTTAAGACAAGCTGGTTTTTCTTGGCCTTATATTAGTCGAAAGTACGGTGTATGTCTATCCAATCTTAAGTACATGGTACGGCTTATGAATAAACATGGTATTGAGGTTGTTAAAAAAGGGAAAAATAAGTATTATCCCTCTAAATTAAAGTAGGAAACCATTAATAAAGTTCTTATTAAAGGTCAATCTCAGCTCACCGTATCACTGGATTATGCTCTTCCCCAACAATCCCTACTCACCAATTGGATAGCACAATACAAGAAAAACGGGTATACTATTGTTGAGAAACAACGAGGGAGACCGAGTAAGATGGGACGTAAACCAAAGAAAACTTGTAAAGAAATGACTGAGCTAGAGCATATTCTGGAAGAGAATGAGCGTCTGCGTACCGAGGTAGCTTATCTAAAAAAGTTGAGGGAATTGCGCTTGAGGGACGAAGCCTTACAGCGCAAAAGGCGGAAACAGTTAGAGAACTGGTCTCAGGAGGATTTCGATTAGACCTCTTACTAAAAACCGCTAAGCTAGCTCGTTCTACTTATTATTATCAGTTGAAACGGTTTAATAGAGCTAAGAAAGATAAGAAGGTCAAAGAGATGATTCAAACTATTTACGATGACCATAAAGGCAATTATGGATACCGTCGTATTCATTTAGAACTAAGAAACCGAGGATTTGTTATCAATCATAAGAAGGTTCAACGGTTAATGAAACTCATGGGACTCGCTGCTCGTACTCGTTGTAAGCGTAAATACTCGTCTTACAAGGGAGAGATTGTGAAGAAAGCTGATAATCTAATTCAACGTCAGTTTGAAGGGGCTAAGCCTTATGAGAAGTGTTATACAGATGTCACTGAATTCGCTTTACCAAATATTAGAGAGAAACTCTATTTATCCCCTGTTCTTGATGGATACAATAGTGAGATTATTGAATTCACCTTGTCACGCTCACCTGATTTAAAACAGGTTCAAACCATGCTTAAAAGAGCATTTCCGGCTACCTCTTACCAAGGAACTATTCTTCACAGCGACCAAGGGTGGCAATATCAACACCAGTCTTATCATGATTTCTTGGCATCCAAAGGGATTCGTCCATCTATGTCACGCAAGGGAAATAGTCCAGATAATGACATGATGGAGTCCTTCTTTGGCATCTTAAAGTCTGAGATGTTTTACGGTTATGAAAAGACTTTTAAGTCGCTTGATAAGCTAGAACAAGCCATTACGGATTATATTTTTTATTACAACAATAAACGTATCAAGACAAAATTAAAAGGACTCAGTCCTGTGCAATACAGAACTAAATCCTTATCATAATTAAGTGTCCAACTTTTGGGGGTTAGTACATCTCAAATTAAACTAAAGAAAGCTGATTTTTCATCTGAATAATATTGTAATGTTAGGGATTTGTCATAGTTTTTGGTGTTGTTTTAAAAGTGAGTAGTTAGGAGTAAAACAACCTTAAATTTCTTGTAGAGTAATTTCCATGTTTTAATTGAAAAATCAATCGATTTTAGAATTATTTATCGTCCTTTTTAACCATATTTTTAACGCCTTCAATACCCCCTTCAACAGCCTCTTTGGCATCTTCGGCAACTTCTTTAACTTTTGAAACTACTTTTTCAGCAGCTCCTTCTTTTTCAGTTTTTTTATCATCAGTTACTTTTCCGACACCTTCTTTAATAGTACCTTTAGCTTGATTAAATTTTTCTTCTACTGACATAGTGTTATCCTCCATTGGAAAATCAGATTATTGAAAATGAACGTTTTTAAACAATTCATTTAAATTTTTAGGTATAAAAGAATTTAGTGAACTCTTGGTTCTGCTTTAGCTGTCGCTTCAGAGACAGTTCCAACACCTTCACTAACTTTTTCCTTTGCAGCTGAGAAGCCATCACTCAATCCCTGTTTTGCGCTTTCAAACTTATCAGAAGTAAATTCACTTGTTGATTCAACAACGCCAGTTACTCGGTCTTGTAGGCTTACTGAGTCTGCTTCATGTTGCTCTTTAGTCTTGATATCAACAACATCTACATTAACTTCAACTACTTCCAAATCAGTCATCTTAGAAATTTCTGAAACAACAACCTCTTTGATTTTCTTGTATAGTTCAGGAACATTCTTTTGATATTCAACAATTACGTTCAAATCAACAGCAACTTGCTCTTTACCGACTTCCACATTGACTCCACTTGCAACGTTATCAGTATTGACAAGTTTTTCACTTAGGTTTGAGAAAAAGCCTCCATCAATAGCCAGCAAACCTGGAACATTTTCTAAAGAAAGGCCAATAATTTTTTGAATGACTTTATCTTCGTAGGTCAATTCACCTTTTATTTCTTCTACTTTTTTTTCTACTTTTGACATATGAATCTCCTTTACTATTTAAATAATTGTTTTTGTTGAATATAATATCCAATTCCAACTCCTAGAGTGGCGCAAATCAAGACAAATAAAGTCTTAAAAAAACCATAGGATAGGATGAAGCAAGCTAAGATAACACCTGCCAATCCGGAAAGAAATGGATATCGGTATTTTTTTAACCATTCCATTTTTTACTTCCTTACTTTACACGACTAACAGTTTTTTTACGTGGTGGTTTTGGCTTGTATTCTTTTACAGAAATATACAGTTTTACATGATGATTCATTCCAAAAAACTGTGTCAATCCATTAGCAATCTCATCTTTAATTATTTGAGTTCGTTTAATAATGTTGTCCGATGCAAGCATTTGTCCTTCTACGTGAACTAAACATTTATTCTTACGACTGTTTACCTTAATAGTAGGATCCTTTATAAAATTGTGATTAGCAACCACACAACGCACAAATCCTTCAATAGCTGAATTTTTTAATTTGAGTTCACCATCAACATCAGGTAATTGAATCTCTAAATATTGTTTAGGATAAAAGAGTGTAACAAGCATTAGAAACAACACTACAGCTGAAAGTACTAAAGTACCCCAGAAAACATATCTTGAAAGATAAAAGTCTAAAAAGGAAATTTGTTTCCAATCAACTAAATGAAGTCCTAAGCCACTGACTTTATGATAATCTAGCAAAATAGGAATCAAAATTGTCAAGATTAAAATACATAAAATAAGGTAAAGTATTTTTTTGGTTTTTGACATATCGAATCCTTTCATCAACAGAATTTGAACTTTAATCTATTCCTGTCAAAAAGATTCAAGTTCATTCTTTTTTCCCTAGGAAAAATGATACTACTGCAACAACAATGACTGCTCCTAAGATTGATGGAATTAATGCCATTCCAGCTAGACTAGGTCCCCATGCACCGAAAAGTGATTGTCCAACAAATGAACCGACTAAACCTGCAAAGATATTAGCGATTATTCCCATGGAGCCTCCCTTTTTAGTGATACCACCTGTAATAAGACCGATAAAGCCTCCTACGATAATAGACCAAAGCATAATGTCCCCCTTTCTAAGTTGAGGAAAGTTAGATTGTTTGAGAAACCAAACAATCTAAAGAGTTACATTTTAGCTAAAACATTTTTTATATTAATCTTAACAATCATAAGATTAATGTTAGTATATACCTGTTATTAACAGTATAAGTTAATCAAAATGATAAGTCAATTAAAATGTTTTCGTTTACAAAAAAATAGAATAAAAATCATCAATCGCTTTTGCAAATGATTGCATAGACTTACAAGTGTTTTATGTTATGATTCTTATAGTTTTTTGAACAGTTTTGTAAATACTCTAAATATATAGTTATTATTATCAGACCATTCCGATAATTGAATGATTCATTAATAAAACATTTGATTATGTTGGTATATCCATAAGATTTTTAGTCAATTAAAACGTTAAAAAAACTCCCTAAGAAGTGAGAGTGACGAAAGTGGAAATAAAATGTATAATTGAAATATATAAATACTTACATACTTTTTCTTTATGAAGTATCATCCAATAAAAAGCCTAAATCATACACAGGATACTGTGTTATTTCCAGTAGTAGTTTAAAATTCAAAAAGGAGATTATTATGGATATTAGAGAAACATTGAATCGTCAGGATTACACTAAATTAGACGAATTTAGTAAACAGCTTGAGGGTTTTGAACGACTCTTTGTAGACAAGAATTTGCTTGAAATGCGTTAGGAATTGGCCAAAATTAATAAGGATGAGGTCGTTGGTTTCTGCTCAGAAATTAATGGATATAAAATTGGTTTCATGGATGCATTAGCCCTATGGGATTCTGAACCAGATTTGCAAGCTTTCAAAGAATTGTTTGAGAAGTGGTGGATTGATTATGAATTTGATCAACGTATCAATGCACTACTTGGTCAATATCCTTATACCAATTTTGAGGAGAGAATTGATTATGAATTGAAAGAAGAATATGGAACAAGCTCTCGTAAAGAAGTTGCAAAAATAATGATTGACGATTTCGAAACATCATCAGAGGATGAAGTTAAAAAGTTATTTCTTCAGGAAATCCTTTCCTTACAAAAGAGATCAAACGATACCGATTAACTTCTTAAAAAGTGACTATACTAACAAAGATGGAGTACTGTTATGGAAAAAATTTTGAAGGATGATAAACTTTATTCTTTAATTGAATTTAGGGAAAAAATCTATGAGGATTTAGAATTATCAAAAAGTGACTTAACCACTTTATTGTGTGCGATGTTGATTGCATCTATTGGTTTGAATATGAATTCTATTCCAACAATCATAGGGGCAATGTTGATTTCTCCATTGATGACACCTATCCTTGGAGTAGGTTTTGCGTTAGCAATATTAGATACAAAACTTCTCAAAAAATCGTTTAAAGTTCTTTTTATTCAAGTTGCAGTAAGCCTTTTAGCCTCTACACTTTATTTTTTACTTTCGCCCATTTCTTACGCAAGTACGGAAATTATTGCTAGAACTTCGCCCACAATTTGGGACGTTGTAATCGCATTCGTCGGTGGATTAGCCGGCATTATTGGAGCACGAAAGAAAGAAGCTAATAACATTGTTCCTGGTGTCGCCATTGCAACTGCTCTTATGCCACCCGTTTGTACCGTGGGGTATTCTATTGCCACAGGAAATCTTGAGTATATGATAGGGGCGTCATATTTGTTCTCCATTAACTGCAGTTTTATTATGATTGCTACATATATTGGCACTAATGTGATGATGATTAAAAATCCTTATTTTAAACATAATCGTGAAGCCTCTAAAATGCGAAAAATATTAATTTTAGTCTCGCTTGTTCTTATTATTCCAAGTTTAGCTTCTGCAACTACCTTAGTTAGAGATACGCTAATCAATGAGTCTATCAATAATTATCTATCTGATCAATTTGAAAACCATACTATTTTGAAAAAGAAATATAGTAAAGAAAACAATACACTAAAGCTAACCATTTCAGGTAAGTATCTTTCAGAATCTGAGTTACAAAGTATCATTAACAAACAAAATGAATATGGTTTGAAAAATATCTCGATTCAGGTTTCACAATTAACAAATGATAGATTAACTGAAAAAGAATTAGTCGACTACATTATTCAATATAAAAATGATGATGATCTTCAACAAATAGAAAAGGATAAGTATAAAGAATCCTCAAATAACAACAAGTAATGTGAGATATTAATTTGATAAGCATAAGAAACCATTGAAAAGTATTGTCACTAGTAGTCCATAGGAGAAAATATCAATGAAAAAAGTAATGATAATTATTAATCCAACTTCTGGAGGAGAAACAGCATTAGATTATAAAGAGAGCCTGGAGAATAAGGCTAAAAAGTATTTTGATTATGTTGAAACTAAGATTACGCAAAAAGCCAAAGATGCAACTCAATTTGCTGAAAAGGCCTCTAAAGAAAAATATGATGCAGTAATTGTTTTTGGTGGAGACGGTACTGTAAATGAGGTTATTTCAGGGATTGCTGAAAAAAATCACATTCCAAAACTTGGTATTATTCCTGGTGGAACTGGTAATCTAATCACAAAGCTTTTAGAGATCAACCAAAGTATTGATCAAGCGATAGAAGAACTTGATTTCAATTTTACGAAAACCATTGATATTGGAAAAGCTAATCAAAATTATTTTGGCTATATTTTTAGTGTTGGATCTTTACCAGAAGCCATTCATAACGTTAATATTGAAGATAAAACAAAGTACGGTATCTTTGCATATGCAATCAATACGATGAAGTCCGTTGTGGAAGACGATGTATTTAATGTTCGTATTGAAAGCGAAAATGGCAATTATGAAGGTGAAGCTAGTCAGGTCTTAGTTCTTCTATCTAATTACTATGCAGACAAAAAACTATTTGATGAAAATACAGATGGATATGGAAATATCTTGATTTTAAAAGATGCAACTATTATTTCTAAACTATCGACTATCCCAGATTTGTTAAAAGGAGATCTAGTAGGTAACGATAATATCGAATATATCAAAGCGCGTAATATTAGGATTTCTTCAGAGGTTAAGTTAGAGTCAGATGTTGATGGAGATAAGTCGGATAATCTTCCAGTAGATATAAAAATACTAGGGAACCATATCGAAGTGTTTTCAGGCATGAAAGAATAGAGTATTAATATTGATAATTAGACATTAGTTCTATTTAATTAATCTAAGGAAGGGTATTTATAACAAAGGAAATACTAATTAAAGCTCCAGATCTTTTTACAGATGACGAGCAGTTAGAAATTCAAGAACGATCAAAAAGTGATGATATTGAAGTTGCTTTCCTTAGGGGTAATCAGATTCATGCTTCGTTCTATTCTTTTATCGAGATATTGGTTAATAATGACTTTTTAAATGAACTTGAAATAGCTCTATGTGTAGATATTTTGAAAGATATTATTATTAAGATTATTTCTAAAATAAAAAAATAATGTAGTTATACTTGATGCTAAACTGACCATTAAATCTAATACTGGTAAAGGAACAATATATTTAGAAGTGTCATGCGATATTTCTGACTATGGACCCCAAGACTCTATAGAAAAAATTATCGAAGCAGAAAGTATTCTCGATAACAATAGCAATGAATATCTAAATGATTTGTATATTGTTGAAGATAAATCTGGAAATTTGTCAATTATGACATTAACCGAGTATATTAATTACAGGAAAAGTATTAGATAAGATATAATGTTATTATTTAATCATGGTTAAGTTGACTTAGCTCAGTATGAACAAAAATCAATTAAGAAAAAGGTAGAGTTTGAATTGAAATACAGTGCAATATATCGCATTCTGAATAAAGAAAAAAACGCTTAAAATCAGCGTTTTTCTTTTGTATTGATTCGTATTGAATCCTTATTTAACTTCAGTAAGCGTAATGTGTAATTTAGCAAGTTTCATGATGAACAGAAACGTTTATTTTATGGGCTTTTCAATCTTTCAATTATTGATGAAATAGAGTGATTTTGACCTTACTTCAGTTTCAATCAGACAAAAATCAGATAAAATTTAGGTCATTAATGATAAATTGCATAGGAGCGAGGTGGCTTATAAGTGATGTCACAAAAAATGGACTAACTTACTTGGATTAGTTACCCACGGAAGTAAATCGGGAGAAATTTCTTTAGGGGCAGAATATATCTCTACTCTTTCAATACGAACTGTTAGTGAAGTTTCTTCATCTGACTTGTCTTCTTGAACTTGGTGGAAAATACATAATTCAAATGATTGCTCATACCAGTTATTTAAGCAATCCTGAAAATAGGTTGAAAATTTGATGGGAGAAATGAGCAAATGAAATTTATCTTCCTGATTAAATTCTTTAAGATAACCAATTTTTTCATAAAACAAAAGATTAAGTTGTACCTGATGGTCTGAATATAAGATTGGATTAAGTTGATAATAATAGCCCCCATCATCAAAATAAGTAGCTTCAAAATTTCCTATATATAAATTATACAGTTCCCTAGTTCCAATATTTTCTAGAGAGATGGTGACATTTGGAGTATCAACATTATTCTTTCTTGGAAGATTTGGATATGCTTTGGGAAATATAAAGTCAAATTGAATATACTTATTCTTGTAATTATACTCGTCAACGGATGACACATCAATCATAGGCTTTACAATCCGTTTAGTATCTTCTATTTGTGATTCATATTGACTGTTAATTGTTATAAGAACGCCATATAGAGTTAATCCACTTCCTAAAAGCGTGGCGTAAATATTCCAAATTTCAACATTTAAAGTTTTTATATTAAAACCAAGTTTTGTTGGAAGATTAACTATATCAAGGACTAATAGTAGAAAAGAGATTACTAAGATTAAGCCTCCTATTTTGATGAAATTGTTTATCCTATTTTGGGGCATGGGTAAAATTCCTTTTATTTAAGTATAAGTAAATAGGGTATAAATGATAAGTCACTTGCTAAGTGAAGTAAAAACCAACTCTGCTTCACATAACGAAAAATAAGTGAAGTAAAAACGGGTTTCGCTTCACTAAGAAATGAATAAGTGAAGTAAAAATGAATATTACTTCACTAAGAGATACTTTATTGAACGATTGAAAGAAGTTGAGGACAATAGTAGGTTTTATTCCTTTGAGCATTATCTGTTGAAAGATAACCTTCGTCAATTAACTTATTCAGTAAAGTGTAGGTAGTTCTCTTAGAAATTTTTAGGTGTTCACTAACTTGTTCTGCCTTAAAGATTGGAGCTGAGAATATAAAGTCAAGAAGCTGGATACCTGACACAGAATTAAGATTGGGAATGGCTTGTTCCTTCATGATGTTATATAGGCTCAGTATGTCTTGAGCTTTTTTTGTGCTCTCTTCTGCGGACAATATCACTCCCTCTAGATAGTATTTAAACCAGTCTTTCCAGTTGTTGTTTTTTGAAATATTTGACAGGTGAGATATATAAAGAGACCTATCTTTTTCAAAGTATGAACTCATATAAAAGGTTGGGTAAGAAAGGAGTTCCTGATAATATAGGAACAGTGGTATGAGCAATCGCCCGATTCGTCCATTGCCGTCTTCAAAAGGGTGAATCATTTCAAACTGAGCATGAATAATTGCCGACTGAACCAATAAGTCTAAGTCGTCATAATGGATATATTGCTCTAAGTTAGACATGTATTCTGGTGTTTGTTCTGCAGGGACAGGAGTATATGATATAGAAGCTACGCTACCGATATAATTTTGGCTTCTCTTAAAATTACCAGGATTTTTACTACTACCTCTAACATTATCCAGAAGAATTTTGTGCATTTCTTTAATAATTCTATTAGATAAAGGCAAGCCTTTAGAATCGTTGTCATTGATGATAGAGATGTTTTTAAGGCGTAAAAGAGTGCTTTTCGATAATTAATAATCTCATGCAATTCGTCACGCTCAATATCAACTTTATTGCCTGCCTCATAATTAAGTAAGTCCTCCAAAGTAGCATGAGTTCCTTCAAGTTTTGAGGAGAGAACGGCTTCTTGGCTAAGCAAGGGAGAAATCAGCAACATAGGATTAATGATGGATTCTAAAAATCCTTCATAAGTACCAATAGCAATATTGGCTTTAGTGACTAACTTAATAATTTGAGGGTCAGTATATATTGAAGTATAGTCAAAAGGGAGTTTTTGTGGTAAATGTGGTTTGGGTATATTTTTAAATCTATCCATTTTTATCTTCCTCTCTAAAGTTATTTCTCAGACCAGTCAGTCCAATCGTCAAAGGTTGTATTGTTATAAAGTTCTATCAGGCGTGGTCTAACGGATTGAATGACCTCAACTAATTCATGTCCCTCATGAAATTGTGAAAAAGGCATACCGACTGTTGCTTGTGACATATCTGAAAGTAATTGCCTTGTTGTTTGACTATCCGCAAGTGTATTTATTAGAAAACCAAGTAGGTAATTGGAATCATAGCTAACTTCTACACCGGCTTGAGGTGAATCTTTAAGCAGACGTTCATAGCTTTCTTTAACTTCTTGCTTGATTTTATCTTTAGAAAGATTTTCTAAATTTCCGACAAAATCATATGAGATGTAGATTTGGTTGGCAAAGTAATTAGAGAGTTCTTTGATTTTAGTATCGTCAAGTCCTTCTTGCTGACTTAGGTAGGTTTGAGCTTCCTGTCTAATTGAGTTCTTTAGAGTTTCACAAAGCATTTCAAAAAAGATATCATCTAGGTAGCCTTCATTTGGGTAACCAAAGTCATTTTCCCAATTAGGATTCTCAAATGTTCCAATGGTTACTCCCCCGTTAGTTGTGATTAATTGTTTTGGATTTGCTTTAATCCTAAAAAGCTCATCCTTTATCTTTAACGGTGTCTCAGGATATTCATCTAGGAATGTACCATAACCAAGTTTTCTAAGGTAAAGTTCAATATATTCTTCCAATTCTCCATAGTAAAACCAACCTACAGGTTTTCCATAGATTTTTGATACTTTTTCTAAAACTTCAAGAGGCGCTAAGTTATCTCCTCTTACATATGCGTTGATGGTTGATTTTTTTAGTCCAAGACGATTTCCAAAATCTGTAAAAGACAAATTTAACTCATCCTTGACTTGCCTCAATCTTTTCCCAACAGCCTTTTTATCAGGTTTAAGTATTTCAAACATAAGTTACCTCTCAGACCATTATAACATAGTAGTTTATAAAATCGTACATTTTTTGTGGTTAATACTTGGCATCTTATATGTTTTCGTATATCATTTTTAATGAGCATTAGGATTGTTCAAAAAATTTACAGCAATCGTATATAAAATCGTATATGATTGATAGAAAGGAGCTAACTTAACAATCAAAAAAGAAAGGAAGGTAGAAAAAATCCTTGAACAATCTGGTACATCGTTCAAGGACAGTAAATCTAATTACTGTAATTATACCAGATATTTCGGATAAATGCTAGTTGGATGCAAACGTCAGAAAAGAGGGTAATTATGAATCAAACAAGTATTGAACTACAAATGGTGGAGTGGGTTGCCTACTCGCCAGAGACACAAGAGAAAGTTTTCATCAAACCAGAGGACTGCAAAGATTTAGATGACAGAGAACTCTATCGCCTTATCAAGAGTACGGGATTTGAACGATTGATTGAATCTAGAGCCTTGCAGATTGTGACCGACTTTCTCAATCAGAAAACACAGGTAAGCTAATGAATGAATATGATTATCAAGAAGTTGTGGATAGGGTTGACGGTCTTAACTCAGTTTCAACACTGAAAAAGTGGCGATTAAAAATTGAAAGCTTGACTGGTACTCAATTTAAAGAAAGTAGAGTGAGAACGGGTCGGAAATCTTATTCTAAAATCTATCTCTTTACAGATGATGACCTTGCTACTTTCAAGCGGTCGCGGATAAGAAGTCCTCATTAGGGCTTGAGAGGGCAATTCTAAGCGTTTATGGGAGTTCCAAGGGAAAAGACCATCAGAAACCCATTAGAGAGCTTGTAGACGAGCTAGAAGTTTCTTTTATGGAAATTCAAGAGGATTACCAAAGAAACCTAACTGAGTTGAAACAGAAGTTAGAAGTGCTTCTTGTCAGAATTCAGAACTTAGAGAAAGAGACAGGGGATAAAACATCTAAGAGAATTGGTTTCTTCAATCGATGAAGACGGTTCGCCACCCCACCGCTGGGCGAGTGGTCAATACGGTAGCCCAGAGCAGGTGGGGAAGGTGGCAAACGGCTGAAATCGAAATTGAAATTGCACCCCGTTCCCTATTAGGGGGTGCACATATACACGAAATATGGTCAAAACCCTTGATAAGCAAGGGGTTCAGCGATTTGAAGCAAATTTCACGAAAAAATCTTTATAAAGCCCATGATATCAACGATTTATGACAGATTTCATGTAGGCGTAGCTTTTATGAACAGGAGAAAAACACATGACAAAATTTAACTTAACAGACGAAACCATAAAAGTTGGTGATTTGAAATTAGATAAATCACAATTTGACATTCCAAAGAAAGTGACTATCCTTTCTTCACGGGTTGCACCAGTCTATAAAAATGTCAATGGCGAAAGCATTGCGACAGATGAAGTGGCTAAAATCACTTGCTCTGTACAAGATACAGACAAAATTCAAGCCTTGAAAGACTTGGGCTATTCTTCTGATGACCTTAAGGGCATTCGCTTGGAGATTGTAGACAATCTTGACAAGTTGGCTAAATCCGTTGAAAAGGATGGGTTAAACTCCCTTGTGGTAGAACTTGTCAATCCAGAAGTCCATCTTGGTTGGCGAGCCAACAATAATGGTGGAGGGAATTGGGGTGGCTTAAAGCTAGTGGCAACCGATATTAAATTTATTGGAGCCTAGACATGGATAACTCAGTGATGTTAGACTATTTAGCCGTAACGATTAAAGGCTTGGCTCCAGATGATGTCATTGAGAAAATCCTCATTCTTCCTAAAGACAAGTTTGTCCTCAATGAATGGGGGATAAACAAGTATCAACGACATTATTCCTTCTCAGAGATAAAGGTTTACTTCAATAAGGACTGGCAATCAAAGATGGGAGTCTTTATCGAACTGAGAGGGCGGGGGTGCCGTCAGTATGAAGAATATATGGAAAACAATGTCAATAACTGGGTAACCTTAATGAAATGCATTTCTGAATGTCATAGTAACGTTACGAGACTAGATATTGCCAACGATATCTTTGATGACAGTCTATCCGTCCCACTCATTTACAGTTATTGTAAAAAGCAACTCTGCATATCAACCGCTAAAACCTTTGATTACCATGAAAAGAGCCTTCTTGAAAATGGTGAAAAGGTCGGTGAAATGGTTACGATTGGTGTTAGAGGTACTCAGCAATGGTGTGTCTATAACAAATTGTTAGAACAAAAGCTAGACCAAGAATTGCCAAATACGCCCTTATCATGGACAAGAGCAGAGCTGAGGTGCTGGCAGGAAAAAGCAAATTTACTAGCTAAACAGATTAAAGAGGGGCGACCGCTCAAAGAGATTTACTTTGAAGTTATTAACGGACACTACCGTTTTGTCAGCCCGAGGGACAAGGATTCTAACCGTTGGCGAAGAAAGGCGGTAAAATGGTGGAATGACTATCTAGAGACACAAGAAAAGACGGTCTTAAGCGTAAAACGGACAAAACCTACCCTAAAACGTTCTGAGAAGTGGACAGAGAAACAAGTCTCACGAACACTCGGAAAACTCTATGTCGCTAAGGCGGAATCTCACGGGCAAGAAAAGGCAGATAGCTATATCCAGCACTTACTTGAATTGGGGATTTCTAAGCTAACCGAAACAGACGAGACTGACATTCAGCAGTACAAACAAGAGCAACTAAGCTCAGCCTATTGGGGCATAAGAAAAGACGACCTGTAGCAAGCTACAAATCGCCTTTCCAAAAAAATAACTAACTTGATTATAACTAAAACAGAAGGAGAATTCAATGGCAACATTAAAAACAGAACATGATTTTGACTTAACCCGTAACTGGTACCGCAAATCCGTCTTTCTAGATGAGCTCTGGCATGGCATGACCGTTGCAACACTTAATAGTTACATTCGTCAGATGAAAGACAGCCCTTACGCTTTCGGTATCAAAGGAACACACGGCAATGTCTTTATCCATTCAGAAGTCTTTGTGGCGTGGTTTGACTACAAAATTGCCAATCAGTATGTCGCAAGGATGGCGTAGGTAGTCCCTATGAGAGATAATGGTTCAAGAGTACTTATCATCAGTTCTTGGCGACCAGACCCTTATAAGGCGGGTAATGTCTTGGTGAAATTCGCTATGCGATTCACCCACCCTATTACTAAAAAATCTCATAAGAAATACCTTTCTACAGGTGCTAGTAAAGGGTGGTTTACCACCAAGGCAACACCGAGCAAAAAGTTACCTTCTGGGAAAGAACGTCTCTTGGTCAGCGATATTAAAAACACACGATTAATTACTCAGGTCACGCAAGAACTGAATAAATTAGTTGATGACTATATCGCCGAGCTAATGGGCATTAAGCCTAAGAAAGCCAAGAAACTTTTAACCCTAGAAGAAATCGCCAAGCCATTTGATAAAGATGGAAATTTTTACGGTAAAGCCTTTAAAGCATGGCATGAAAGGGTCAAGCCAGCCAATAATACCCTTAAAACAAGGGTTACTATCTATAATCGCTATATTGAGCCGAACTTTGATACCAGAATGTCCATCACGAAATTTGCCTTTATGACAGATGAAATTCAAAATCTTATCAATGCTTCTTCTATGCACATGGCGAGAAATCTGCATATCTACCTTAAGATGATTTTTGACTGGTCAGTTGAAAATGGACAGATAACTCTTACACAAGACCCGATTGCCAGCAATAAGGTTAAAAGGCAAGTTCTGACAAAGAGTGAGGAGCAGGACAAGAAGCGTGAAGATATAGCAGAGAAGTATCTAGAAGCAAGTGAGGTTAACCATGTTCTCCGCCTGATAGAGAGCTGGACTAATCGACCTGATAACCAACTTATCGCAGATGTATTGAGAATGATTTTTCTAACAGGCATGCGACCAAGTGAGGTTTTAGGCTTAAATGAAGACATGCTTGATTTTGAGAAAAAGTGGATAAAAGTTCATTGGCAGAGGGCAAGTAAGAATAAATCGGATGATATGATGGAAGCACTCAATCTTGACGAAAAGGAACGCTACCGAGCAGACCTTAAGACCAAGGAAAGTGTCCGCACGATTCCAATGAGCCCTGAGGTTGAAAAGATTCTACGTCACTATATTGACAGAAATAAATTTCAAGCTCAATTCAGTCCGACTTACCAAGACTTAGGGTATCTCTTTACTAGAACCTATATTAGGGCAGGTAATCGACAAGGCTCTCCGCTCTATCACAACGAACTCTCACAATTCCTGAGAGGTGGCTCTAGTCAGTCAGCAAAGTATAACAAGAAAGCAGGCAAGCCCTATAAGGATATCGATAGCTTTCTAGACTTTGGCAGACCGATTCATGTCATCCCTCATATGTTCCGCCATAGCTTTATCTCTATTATGGCTAGCGAAGGTATTGACCTCCCTACTATTCGAGAATTTGTCGGACACTCGGAGGATTCCAAGGAGATTGAGCGTGTCTACCTCCATGTGATTAAGAAGCAAAAAGATACCATGAGAGGGGCAGTTGAAAAGCTAGAAAAGTTGATTGAATAAAATTCATTTGATATATAGAATTATAAAAGCTGTACTTCCTAAGAAAAAGAGAAAAGAATATGATACAATGAACTTGACTAAATTAAGGAGGAAAGAAATGAGAACATATTCAGATAAAAACGAACTTAAGGAAGAAGTACTAAAATCATATAAAAAATATATTGCTGAATTCAATGACATTCCTGAGAAGTTGAAAGATTTAAGAATTGATGAGGTTGATAGGACACCAGCGGAGAATCTAGCCTATCAGGTTGGCTGGACTACCCTGATACTAAAATGGGAGTCAGATGAACAGAGTGGCTTAGAAGTTAAAACACCAACTGAGACGTTTAAATGGAATCAACTTGGAGAGCTATATCAGCATTTTACTGAGACCTACGCTAGTCTAACCATCAAAGAACTTACGGCTCAACTCAATGATAATGTAGATACTATAGGTAACATGATTGATTCAATGAGCGACGAAGTCCTATTTAAACCTCATATGAGAAAATGGGCTGATAGTGCGACTAAGAATGCAGTCTGGGAAGTTTATAAGTTTATTCATATTAATACGGTAGCTCCTTTCGGAACATTTAGAACTAAGATTCGCAAGTGGAAAAAAGTTGCTTTAAAGTGATTCCATAAAAACTTGGAAGTATGACGGATATAGGAGATGTTTGAATAGATAATATACTTTTAATCAGACAAAAATCAGACAAAACTACATTTTAAGCAAGCAAAAAAGCCTAGAAACGTTGATTTCATAGGCTTTCTGTATGATGTCTTATTTTACTTCAGTAAAGAAAATGTTATTTTAATGAAGTATTATGATACTTAGAAAGCTTTATCTGACAGGATTTATATCGGATAGAAAGCGAGTGATATATAGTGAATTGTAGATTACTTGAACTTTAATCAGTTAGGAATCAGTTATAAAAAAATAACCACGACAAACGCATGAAGAAAAAAGTTCCAATAAATTTCTGAAATACAAAAATTTATTCTAAAAAGTTAAGGAGTCAAGAACAATAGTTACAGAAAGCAATCTTTTCAAGAACTATTGATAGAAAAGAAACCAAATTTTTTGAGTAAAATTTCACAAAACACCTAAAAATTTAGACTTTTGATATTTTCAAAACTTTTTCAATAAATGATTTTCTTCATACGTTTGTCTTGAAAAATAACTTTTTTCTTGCATTTAGATATCCCATGTGATATTATAGTGTAAGATACGATAGAACATAAAGGGGAGAGAAAATGAGTAGAGAGTATAAAACAGTTCGAGTTGCTCATGAGACAAAATATTGGCTAAATGAACTTATTTTCTTAAAGGAAGAGCAACTAAAAAGTGAAAAGAATTTTTTAATAGATAAGTATGAGGCAATATTGAAAGAATATGAAGATTTTTCTCAGGGATATTCACCAACTTTATCTATCATGGTTTCAAGTGGAAGTATCTTGGAGGCAGCATATTATTTTGTAAAAGAAAAAGATGATAGGAAAGAGATTGAGTGGTCTCAAGTCTTTGCAGAAATAGCAAGCCAGAAAGTAGATTATTCGCAAGAAGTTGGGACGATTACTCCAAGATTCTATCTGTTTAGTGATGTGTTACAAGGTTTAGAGGATTATAGGTATAAATTAAAACCAGACTCTATGCAGAGGGTGATTAACTTGAATTACGTCATTAAGATTTTTATATATCTTTATTATCGTTCGAAGACAGAAGAAATTGAATTGTTTAAGGCAAAACGAATTAATAAATAATAAGGATGGTTTTCATCTTTATTATTTATTAATTAAAGTTCTATAGTGTCATACACTATATTTTTAAGATAAAAGTTCTATAGAGTGTTACACAAAGAAACAAACAGGGAGTAAAAAAATGAAAGCAAGAGCTTCGCCTTTACTTATTAAAAATATTGACTATAACAACAAAATAGAAAATGGAGAAATATATAGATGAAAAAATTTAAAGAAATTTTCCTCAACGAAGGAATGAAAATGCCGAATAATAATGGAATTAAGCGAGTACAAAGCTTTAATTCAGATGTATCAGTAAATTTTCTCTTAGATGATGAATCCAGAGATCTTTTAAAGGAAAAATTGCCAATTGAGGGGGTAATCTATGAGCCTACTTTGAAGAAGTTAGCAGAAAACATCATTATTCTTAATCGTCAAAAACACCGTATTTCTGATGAATCTAGGATTAGCTTGATGAACAAAGAGATTTACCAAGGTTACAGGGAAGCTTCTTTTTACACCTCAATAATTGAAGCTTAGTGATGATATAAGGGGAGCTAACCCCTCCCCCTTTTGTTTTAAGAAAGGACAAATTTCATGAAAATCTACAAACTATTGTTTTATATAACTTATCCAGCGTTAGTCTTTTCTATTTACTTGCTATTAGATATGACAAGCGAATACGGAACTCCTTTAATAGAAACGGTTTTTGTTGCTGGGGGGTTCTTAGTTATCCCACTTTTGTTATGGTCGTTGGACATTATATCAGTTGAAAGCGTGAAGGAAGAGAGTGCTGATAATGAGAAGAATAATAAGGCGAGTGTTACGATGGAACAAACAGAGGCTTAGAACGGTTAAGCCAAACCTATACATTCCTATCATATATAGCAAAATAATTTCAAGATATTTTTATTGTGTTTTCGCAGTTTTAATTTTAGCTAGTGTCCTATTATTTCAAGAAAATATTATTAGTTCAATTGTTGGCATATTCTTTTTAGGGATGTTTTACCTTATATTCCGTTTTTGGAAAAAGTTTCAGCAAATATATCTAAATGGAATTAACTATAATTTACAATATATGATTGTCTCCAATAAATTTTATGATAGTCAGGTAGTCAATGGCAGAGAAGAAATCACAAATTATTTAGTTCTAAAATATAGAGAAACTGAGTTGAATATAGAAATTTATGCTATGAAATATGGCGATAAGTATAATGATTTAGCCTCTAATTTGGGTTCTCTTCTATCTAGTTCACTCTCTCTAGAATTGGGGGAAATGACAGAAACAATCAGTCAAGTAAGGTATATTTTTCCTAAATTTGCCGAAATGAGATTAACTTGGGAAGATACGCTTCTAATCAATAATATAACTGTTTCAGAAAAGGTCAGTTGGCAATTTGGATCTCCACCTCATGTGCTTTTGGCTGGTTCAACGAAGTCAGGTAAAACGGTCATGATTGAAAATCTTGTGGCTCAATACTTAACTTTAGGGGCTGAAATAAAATTACTCGACCCCAAAAAAGGAGAACTTTCTTGGCTTGTTGGTCGAAAGTTGGAGGATAGACTAGGTTATAAAGTGGTCTATAATAGCCCTTTTCAAATTGCAGGAGCTTTAAGAGAGGCAGTTGAGGAGATGAATAGGCGATTTCAAGTCATGGCTGATAATCCAGATACCTATATTTCCAAAGGGAAAGTGTTCAATGGTAGAGATTAAGACAAAGTCAGATTATGATTTGACTAAAAATTGGTATCGGAAAAAAGAGTTTCTAGATGAACTTTGGAAGGGTATGAAACTGCCAACTTTGGATCATTACATTCGCCAAATGAGAAGTAGTCCTTATTCTTTTGGAATTTGTGGAACTCATGGGAATGTCTTTATACATGCAGAAGTTTTCAAAGATTGGTTTGATTATAAAATTTTCCATGAAAACGAGGCAGTTATTGCTTAGCACAAGGAGGGGAAAATGAAAGTAGGTAAGACTACTCGAGTTTTAACGGTCTATCAATGGAAACCAGACCCTTCTAAGAAAGGTAATGTACTTGTTAAATTTGCAATGAGGTATACTCACCCCTTGATAACAAAAAGTCGCTATAAGTATCTTACAGGAGGGGAAAATAAAGGGTGGTATTCTACTAAGGCAACACCAACAGGAAAGGACAGTAAGGGACACGAGAAGTTACTTATTTCGGACATAAAGAATAGTCAGCTGATAACAAAAGTTTCAAAGTTACTAAATGAAATGATTGATGAAACCATATTAGATTTGACTGGAGAAAAACCAAAGAAATTAGAGCCTAGTAAAACTTTATGCCTTAAAGATATAGCTAGACCGTATGATGAAAATAACGAGTTATACGGTTTAGCTTTTAGGTGGTGGGTCAATCGTGTTAAGCCTGCCAAGAATACTCTAAAGACTAGAGTTAGTGTTTATAACCAGCATATTTCCCCATATTTCAACGAAAATATGAGTCTTAAACAGTTCTGTATGGAACAGGAAAAAATGCAAGCTATTATAAATAATGCAAGTGAGGGGACTTCAAAGAATATTCATATCTATCTTAAAATGATATTTGATTGGGCAGTAGAACAAGGAGAATTGACAGCGTCGCAACACCCTATTCTGAATAAGAGGGTTAAACGTAAGACGCTAACAAGTGCAGAGGAGCAGGCAAAACTTAGGGAAGATATAGCTGAAAAATATCTTGAAGTTGACGAGGCTAATCAAGTATTTAAGATTATTGAAAACTGGACTAAGCGACATAATAATGAACTGGTTGCTGATGTACTTAGAATAATTTACTTGACAGGTATGAGACCGAGTGAGGCATTAGGTTTGAATGAAGATGTTCTAGATTTCAAGAATAAACTCATTAAGGTTCATTGGCAAAGGGCAAGTCATAATAAGACTGACAAAGAAATGGCAGAGGAAGGTTTACGTGATGAGAAGGAACGATACAGAGCAATTCTAAAGACTAAAGAAAGTGTTAGAACTATCCCAATGTCACCAAAAGTAGAACAAATCTTACTGAAATATATTGAACGAAATAAGTTTCAAGCAGAATTCAATCCAACTTATAAAGATATGGGCTATATATTTACTAGAATCTACATTAAAGGCAAGAATCAACAAGGTAGCCCACTGTACCATACAGAAATTTCAATGTTCTTAAGAGGTGGAGCTAGCCAGTCGGCAAAGTATAATAAGAAAAGCGGAAAACCTTATAAAGATATTGATGACTTAGTAGATTTTGGTAGACCTATTCATATAGTTCCTCACATGTTTCGACATAGCTTTGTTTCAGTTATGGCAGAGAAGAATGTAAGCCTAAATGTTATTAGAGAATTTGTAGGACATTCAGAAGATAGTAGAGAGATAGAAAAAATCTACCTTCATGTTATGCAAAAAGGAAAGGATAAGATTGAACAAGCTATGATAGATTTGGCTGAAATTATCTCTTAATGATTACAATCAGTTAAAATTCAATTATTTTGCTAAAGTAAAAAGAAAAAAAGCCTTTGAAATCAACATTTCAAAGGTTTTAAACATCATTTGTGATTTCTATAAATTAGTATTCCAATAGACAAAAGGATAGTAATCAAAGCACTTATTGATAAAATTTTAATATTATCAGTAAAAATATCTACAACTTCAAGAACAGAGACAGAACCGACAAGGAACAATATGATTTCCATCATTTTATTTTTTTGTAAATCATTAAACTGGTTTCGATCTTTTAATAAGGCAAATTCTTCTTGTTTAATTTTCTCTATATATTCATCGTGCTTAAAATAAGAATTTTGTTGCAAATGGGTAAATAGATCAAAAACTGCTCGATGATTGATTCGATAGATAAAAAGAGAAGATCTTTTATAGTTGTGAATCCACTCATTAAATTTAATCAGTTGTTTATCATTTGAAAGTTTAAATTTTTCGAGTCCATCCATAATAGTTTCATCTAAACACACTAATTGAAAGAACGGAGTAGCAGAAGCTAAAAAGAGACCGGCTTGTTGTAGAAAATTAGATTCAAAATCATTAGAATTGTCATCATTCCAAATGATATAATTTGCTCCTTTGTTTATGTAGTTGATAGAATCTAAATCAAAATAGTTTGTTAAATAGTATTTTGATTTCTCTTTAGAAGATAGAGATTGTATGCTATATGGGGCATTAATCATCCAAGTATACAATTTGTCTTTTTTAAAAAAATCCATTTTATTCATCTCACTCATATTGGTAATAAAATGTAAAAAAAAGAAACGTTCACTTAACTGTATTCCCCCATTTATTGAAGACAATTCTTTTTTTATATAATTTAAAATATCATCTAATTGTTGTGAAGAGTTTAGAGAGTAAGATTTATTTTTCTTTTTAAAATCAGGAAATAGTTTGGCTACCATTTTGGTATAAGGGTGTAAAAACTCAATATCATAAAAGGAATTTCTCAAATCCTCAAATAATTCAATTATTATTGATCCATTTTGATAAACGGTAAGTGTAACAAAGTAAAGGTATATTTCCCCTTCTATACTAAATTCTATAAGAGGAGTGAAGACAAATTTAACAAATGGATTAGATTTGGAACTATATAGACAATTTTGTTTCTCTTTTTCTAGTTTTTCGAAATATAAATTTAAATAGTAGTTAGTTTTCTCGTCTATTTTGCTTTTTAAATGTTGTAACTTTTTTGGAACTATCCATGATTCATGTTTTTTAGAAAAAAGTTGGTTATCTTCCGTACCTATTAATTCCATAATTGTAGCAGGATGATTTTTAAATTTCTTAGTTATTATTTCCGTTAATTTATTATTTTCTATTTTGTATAAGTCGGTGCTTAGCATATAAAAACAAGTGATTTTAATTTCTTCAATTTGTTTGGAAATTTCAGGAATTTTTTCAGAGAAATTGATGCTATTTGTCTTCTTCATATTATCTACCTTCAAAAATTTTCTTACGATAATTATATCAAAATTTAGTGTGATCAAATTATAATCAGTTAAAATTCAGTTATTTTGCTAAAACCAAAAGAAAAAAGCCTTTGAAATGTTGATTTCATAGGCTTTTCTTATCTCAATTATTTAACTTCAGTAAAGATCACGTGTTTACGCAATTTTGGTGAGTATTTTTTCAATTGAAGACGGTCTGGAGTGTTACGTTTGTTTTTTGAAGTAAGGTACAAGCGTTCACCAGATTCTTTGTGTTCAAGTGTAATATTTACGCGCATGGTATCTCCCTTCTATTATTTAGCTGCTTTAGCGATTTTACGTCCTTTGTAGTATCCTTTAAGTGATACACGGTGAGAACGTGAGTAATCTCCAGTAGTTTCGTCAAATTTAACTGATGGAGCAGTCAATTTGTAGTGTGTACGACGTTTGTTTTTCTTCGCTTTTGAAGTGTGACGTGCAGGTACTGCCATGTTTTATTTCCTCCGATAATATTTTTAATTTGTTCTTGATTTTGAATCAACTTTAACATAATAACATATCTTTTTTGTAAAGTAAAGTTACTTGACAAAAAAATTGAAAAAGTTGGCAATTTAACGTTTTCAGGCGAGTTTGGGTTTAATAAAATACGAAAAATAAATAGTCCCTTCTTCTTTAGCTGCCCTTTTTATGATAAAATAAAGAGTGATTGAATAGCTACAATAGTAGAAAGGAATTAATGGGCTGAATTTACAAAAATTTGGTGCCGGTATATCTTATTTATGAAATTACAAAAACCTAAAGGAACACAAGATATTTTACCTAGCGAAAGCGCTAAATGGCAATATGTCGAAGCTGTTGCACGTGAAACCTTCAAAAAATACAACTACAGTGAAATTCGTACACCAATGTTCGAACATTACGAAGTTATCAGTCGTTCAGTCGGTGATACAACTGACATCGTAACAAAAGAAATGTATGATTTCCATGATAAAGGTGACCGCCATATCACTTTGCGTCCAGAAGGAACAGCGCCAGTGGCTCGTTCTTTTGTGGAAAATAAATTATTTGCACCAGAAGTTCAAAAACCAGTTAAAATGTACTACATTGCCTCAATGTTTCGTTACGAACGTCCACAAGCTGGTCGTTTACGTGAATTCCACCAAGTCGGTGTTGAGTGCTTTGGTTCAGCAAATCCAGCTACAGACGTTGAAACAATCGCTATGGCTTACCAATTGTTCCAAACACTGGGCATTAAAGATGTCACACTTCACTTGAATACTCTAGGAAGTGCTGCTAGCCGTGCTGCTTACCGTCAAGCTTTGATTGATTATTTGACACCAATGCGTGACAAATTGTCAGCAGATAGCCAACGTCGTTTGGATGAAAACCCACTTCGTGTTCTTGACTCAAAAGAAAAAGAAGATAAAGTAGCTGTTGAAAATGCACCATCAATCCTTGATTACCTTGATGAAGAAAGTCAAGCTCACTTTGATGCCGTGCGTGAAATGCTTGAAACACTTAACATCCCATATGTGATTGATACTAATATGGTTCGTGGACTTGACTACTACAACCACACTATCTTTGAATTCATCACAACTGTTGATAAATCTGAGTTGACAATCTGTGCAGGTGGTCGCTACGATAGCCTTGTTGAATACTTTGACGGACCAGAAACACCAGGATTTGGTTTTGGACTTGGTCTTGAACGTTTGCTTCTTATCTTGGACAAACAAGGTATTGAATTACCAGTTGAAAAAGAAATGGATGCTTATATTGCTGTCTTGGGACAAGGTGCTAACATTAAAGCTTTGGAATTGGTACAAGCTATCCGTAACCAAGGCTTCTCAGCTGAACGTGATTACCTTGGACGCAAGATTAAAGCACAATTCAAATCAGCTGACGCTTTCAATGCTAAAACAGTCATCACATTAGGTGAAAGCGAAATTGAAGCAGGTCAAGCCACTGTTAAAAATAATAAAACACGTGAAGAAGTTTCAGTCAGCTTTGCAGATATCGAAACAAACTTTGCAGAAATCCTTGCTAAATTAAGCTAAAAAAGCAATCTTTGCAAAAAGTTATGAGCTCTTTGTTAATGAAAAGGCTTAATGAGAAAAGAATTTGAAAAACTCCCCCACATGGGTGGGGTTTTTCTTTGCTTTTTGCTATAATAGATGGGAATGAATAAATTTAAAACGGAGAATCATATCAAATGAAACGTACAATGTATGCTGGTCGTGTTCGCAGCGAACACATTGGCCAAGAAATTACTCTAAAAGGTTGGGTCGGACGTCGTCGTGACCTAGGGGGACTTATTTTCATCGATCTTCGTGACCGCGAAGGTATCATGCAATTAGTCATCAACCCGGAGAAAGTTTCAAGTGATGTTATGGCAACTGCAGAAAGTCTTCGTAACGAATTCGTTATCGAAGTAACTGGTGTCGTTGCACAACGTGAACAAGAAAACACTAACTTGCCAACTGGTGCTGTTGAATTGAAAGTATCAGCATTGACAGTTTTGAACACCGCTAAAACAACACCATTTGAAATCAAAGATGATGTGGAAGTTAGCGATGATAACCGTCTTCGTTACCGTTACTTGGATCTTCGTCGTCCAAAAATGCTTAACAACTTCAAATTGCGTGCCAAAGTAACTCACTCAATCCGTAACTACTTGGATGGTTTAGAATTTATAGATGTTGAAACACCAATATTGACAAAATCTACTCCAGAAGGCGCGCGTGACTACTTGGTACCAAGCCGTGTGAACCAAGGTCATTTCTACGCTTTACCACAAAGTCCACAAATCACAAAACAATTGTTGATGAACGCTGGTCTCGACCGCTACTATCAAATCGTTAAATGTTTCCGTGACGAAGACTTGCGTGGTGACCGTCAACCTGAATTTACACAGGTCGATATGGAAACATCATTCTTGTCAGATAAAGATATCCAAGATATCACTGAAGGAATGATTGCTAAAGTCATGAAAGACACTAAAGGAATCGATGTTACATTGCCATTCCCACGTATGTCTTATGATGATGCAATGAACAACTACGGTTCAGATAAACCTGATACACGTTTTGAAATGCTTTTACAAGACTTGACAGACCTTGTCAAGAATGTTGACTTCAAAGTCTTCTCACAAGCTCCAGTCGTAAAAGCAATCGTTGTTAAAGGTAATGCAGATAAATACTCACGTAAAAGCATTGATAAATTAACAGAATTCGCAAAACAATTTGGTGCCAAAGGTCTTGCTTGGGTTAAATTTACTGATGGTTCTCTTAACGGACCTGTTGCCAAATTCTTGACAAGTATTGAAGATAAGTTGACAGCAAGTTTACAACTTGAAGACAATGATTTGGTACTTTTCGTTGCTGATACACTTGAAGTTGCTAACAACACACTTGGTGCACTTCGTACACGTATCGCTAAAGAACTTGATATGGTTGACAATTCTAAATTCAACTTCCTTTGGGTTGTTGATTGGCCAATGTTTGAATGGTCTGAAGAAGAAGGACGTTATATGTCTGCTCACCACCCATTCACATTGCCAACTGAAGAATCAGCTCACGAATTAGAAGGTGACCTTGCTAAAGTTCGTGCCATTGCATACGATATCGTTCTTAACGGTTATGAACTCGGTGGTGGTAGCCTACGTATCAACCAACGTGAATTGCAAGAACGTATGTTCAAAGCTCTTGGCTTTACAGCTGAAGAAGCAGCTGACCAATTTGGTTTCTTGCTAGAAGCTATGAATTACGGATTCCCACCACATGGTGGACTTGCTATCGGTCTTGACCGTTTCGTTATGCTTCTTGCTGGTGAAGACAACATTCGTGAAGTTATTGCCTTCCCTAAAAATAACAAAGCAACTGACCCAATGACACAAGCACCTAGCCTTGTTTCAGACAAACAATTAGAAGAATTGGCTTTAGCAACTAAAACTAATGATTAAAAAAGCATCCTTAAAAAAGAAAACAAAGTATATCGTTAGCCGTCGGGCTAAGAAATATGGCCTCTTAAAAACGATGCAAAGCATTTCAAGAGAGAAGTACGCGGAAAAAATTTCCGCTTCTCTTTTTTATGGTTTGCTTTCAGCTATCGCGGTAAACTTCTTCTTCCAACCAGGACACGTCTATTCAAGTGGTGCAACAGGTTTGGCACAGGTTTTGTCAGCGATTAGCGAGCGTTTGATTGGCTTTAGATTGCCGATTTCTATCGTTTTTTATGCCATTAACTTGCCGCTATTAATCTTGGCTTGGTATAAAATTGGCCATAAATTTACCGTTTTTACCCTGATTACAGTTTCCATGAGTTCATTCTTCATCCAAATTGTTCCAGAGATTACGCTAACAACTGATCCACTTGTCAATGCTATTTTTGGTGGTTTGGTTATGGGTACTGGGGTTGGATTTAGTTTGAAATCACGTATTTCCAGTGGTGGTACTGACATTGTCAGCTTGACCATTCGTAAAAAAACGGGACGTGATGTCGGAAGTATCGCCCTCATGGTAAATGGCGTTATCATGATTTTTGCGGGCATCCTATTTGGTTGGCAGTATGCTCTTTACTCAATGGTGACTATTTTCGTCTCAAGTCGTGTGACGAATGCGATTTTCACAAAACAAAAGAAAATGCAGGCAATGATTGTAACCAGCTGCCCAGAAAAAGTTATCGCTATGATTCACACTAAACTTCATCGCGGTGTGACACAGATAAATAATGCTGAGGGAACTTACAATCATGAAAAGAAAGCAATTCTGCTAGCTATTATTACTCGTGAAGAATACAATGATTTCAGATATTTGATGAGGAAAACAGATCCTAAGGCCTTTGTTTCGGTTGCTGAAAATGTTCATATTATTGGACGTTTTGTCGATGACTAACCTTTTGATTAATTTCCAATAATCAGTTTTAGGAGGAGTGTAATATGGCTCAAAAGCTTAGACAAGTACGAAGCCTATTGTTGATTGCTCTTGGTGTAGCAATGTATACCTTTGGTTTTGTTAAATTTAATATGGCAAATGCTCTTGCTGAAGGTGGCGTTGCAGGGGTAACCTTGATTATCCATGCGCTTTATAAAATTGACCCAGCTTATACTTCTCTCATTTTAAATATTCCTTTGTTTATCATGGGAGCTCGAATTTTGGGGCGAAAATCATTAGCCTTGACCATTTATGGGACAGTTTTACTTTCCTTCTTTATCTGGTTTTGGCAACAAGTACCAGTGAAAATTGTGCTGCAAAATGACATGATGTTGGTTGCTGTTGTTGCTGGTTTATTTGCTGGTGCAGGTAGTGGACTGGTTTTCCGATATAGTGCAACAACAGGTGGTACAGATATCATTGGACGCGTGATTGAGGAAAAATTTGGCTTTAAATTAGGTCAAACGCTTCTATTTGTGGATGCTCTTGTATTGACAGCGTCACTTGTTTACATTGATTTACAACACATGCTTTACACTTTGGTAGCAAGTTTTGTGTACAGTCAAGTGCTAACAATTGTGCAAAATGGTGGTTATACAGTACGCGGAATGATTATCATTACCCAAAAATCGCAAGAAGCTGCGGATGCTATTTTAAATGGTATTAACCGTGGGGTCACTTACCTAAATGGACAGGGGGCTTACTCAGGGAATGAAAAAAATATCTTGTACGTTGTTTTGAATCCAGGTGAAGTTCGTGATGTCAAAGTTATCATGGCTGATCTGGACCCAGATGCTTTTATTTCCATTATAGATGTTGACGAAGTTGTTTCCTCTGACTTTAAAATCAGACGAAAGAACTACGATAAATAGTCAAAAAGGCGAGGTGGTTTCACCCGTCTTTTTTTGATTGACATAAATGCGGAAAATTCATAAACTAAAGGAAAACGATTACAGTGTATAGGAGTGATTTGAGATGGTTAAAAGAATTAATGTCACAATTGCTAAAGTTTCCATGATTATTAAAGGTTATGAATGTGGACCAGGTGTTCCAAAATTTTTGGTACAGTTAACGCATAAAGTGTCAGGAGTTATCGCTGATAAGCTCCTAGTCGGGACTGCAGGTAAGGATCGTCAGATTAGTCGAGTATACTTGTCAGATGACAAGGGACAAGAAGTTAGCAGTGCCAGTGAGTATCTAGTTATCCAAATGCCTGTTACTTTTGATAGTCAAAAAAATACTGCTGTAGCTTGTCCATTTTATTACAATCTAGAAACTTTGCACAACACTTGGGTAGAAGATTATCCAGTTACTATAAAGGGATTAGAAGTATTTTTTGGTGGTGAAGTGGCTGAACTATCTGGAACTTTTGATATTATCCATAACCGTCTATCGCCGGATACTGATAACTTTAATAAGCGTGGCTTTTATTCTGGCACTTATCTTAATCCATTGACGAAAGAAAATGAAAAACTCACCCTTCACTATGTGGCTTACGAACCTAAACCCTTAAAATCGGGAGAGAGTTTTCCTTTACTTATCTGGCTTCATGGTCAAGGTGAAGGCGGGGTAGACACGGATATTACCCTTCTTGGAAATGAAGTAGTAGCTCTTGCAAGACCTGAGATTCAATCACATTTTTCAACAAATGATCAAAAAGGAGTTTATGTTTTAGCGGTTCAATCGCCAACATATTGGATGGATGAGGGCGATGGGACCAATGGTGCGGGCGCTGGTAATTCGCGTTACACAGAGATTTTGATGGATACTATCAAAAATTATGTTGCGAGCACGCCAGCTGTGGATACCAAGCGCATTTACCTAGCAGGTTGTTCAAATGGCGGCTACATGACGATTAATCTTGCTATTTCAAATCCTGGTTATTTTGCGGCTCTAGTCCCTCAAGCGGCAGCCTATTCTTATTATCAATATGAGAGAAATACTGACGTTTCATACGCTATCTCACCTTTTTCTAATAGCTTCATTCGTAACGATGCCCTTTATTTTGATGAGGAAAAAATACTATCGCTAAAAGCGATACCGATGTGGTTTATCCACGCAGCCAATGACACGATTGTTAATCCAAAGGATTATTCACTGCCTATTTATAAGAATTTGCTAGATAGCGGAGCTGAGAACAAGTGGTTTTCATACTTTGAAAGTGTCGAGGGAACAGACATGCAAGGTGTCTCTTACCTTGGGCATTTATCTTGGATTTATTTCTTTAAAGATCAAGTGTCAGGGGTGCAGGATATTTCTGCTATCAAAAGTGCGAAAGATTTATCAGGCTTTTCTCCAAGTAATAAGGGAAAAGGCGGCATAAGCATAGCTAAAGTCTCAGGGAAAACCTATCACAATATCTTTGATTGGTTAAATGACCAGAAGAAAGCATAATAAAAGACCGTTAAAACGGTCTTTTTGACTATGATTGTCAGAAATGATTACATTTCATTAGGAGCTTCAACGCCAAGGAGACGAAGGGCTTCTTTAAGAACTGTAGCAGTTGCGTAGCTTAGTGCTAGACGGCTATCACGTTCAGGGCTTTCGTCAAGGATACGTGTGTGTGCGTAGTATTTGTTGAAGCTTTGTGCAAGGCTGATAGCGAATTTCGCAATGATTGATGGTTCAAAGTTATCAGCTGAACGTTTGATAATGCGTGGGAAGTCTTGGATAAGTTTCACAATTTCCCAGCTTTCAGCATCATCAAGGCTGTAAACGTCGTTTACAGATGGTGTAAACTCAGCTTTACGAAGGATTGATTGGATACGAGCGTGAGCATATTGAACGTAAGGTCCAGTTTCACCTTCAAATGACACCATAGCGTCAAGGTCGAAGTCATAACCGTTCAAGCGGTCTGTTTTCAAATCGTAGAACTTGATAGCGCCGACACCGACAGCATGAGCAACAGCTTCTTTATCAGCAAGGTTAGGGTTTTTAGCGTTGATTTGATCTTCAGCACGTTTAACAGCTTCAGCGATTGTCGGTTCAAGAAGGATAACGTTACCTTTGCGAGTTGAAAGTTTTTTACCTTCTTTAGTAACAAGACCAAATGGTACGTGAGTGATATCTTCATTCCATTTGAAGTCCATTTCGTTAAGAACGGCTTTCAATTGTTTGAAGTGAGCTGATTGTTCGTTACCAACGACGTAGATGGCTTTGGCAAAGTCATAAGTACGTTTGCGGTAAAGAGCGGCAGCCAGGTCACGTGTGATGTAAAGTGTTGCACCGTCAGATTTTTTAATCAATGCTGGATGTTCGATACCGTATTTTTCAAGGTTAACAACTTGAGCACCTTGAGATTCTTCAAGAAGACCTTTTTCAGTCAAGATATCGACAACTTCATCCATTTTATCGTTGTAGAAAGCTTCACCGTTAAAGCTATCAAATGAAACACTAAGTTCATTGTAAAGGCGGTTAAATTCAACAAGACTTTCGTCACGGAACCATTGCCATAGTGAGATAGCTTCTTCGTCGCCTACTTCCAATTTACGGAACCATTCGCGAGCTTCTTCATCAAGTTCTGGTTGTGTCTCAACTTCAGCGTTGATACGAACGTAAAGTTTCAAGAGTTCGTCGATTGGGTGAGCTTTAACAGCTTCTTCGTCACCCCATTTTTTGTAGGCAACAATCAACATACCGAATTGTTTACCCCAGTCACCGAGGTGGTTGATTTTAACAGCTTTATAACCAAGTTTTTCAAAAATATTAGCCAAGCTATCACCGATAACAGTTGAACGAAGGTGTCCAATTGAGAATGGTTTAGCGATGTTTGGACTAGACATATCGATAGCAACATTGCGACCGTGTCCTTCATCTTGGCTAGCGTAGTCGCTTCCGTTTGCGATAACTTGCCCTAGGACATCAGCAGAAATGCTTTTTTTGTCAAGGAAGAAGTTGATATATGGTCCAACAGCTTCGATTTTTTCAAAGCCAGCTGTGTCCATTTTTTCAGCAATATCTGCTGCAATCATTTGTGGTGCTTTACGAAGGATTCGAGCCAATGAGAATGCTGGAAAGGCAAGGTCCCCCATGTCAGAATTTTTTGGCACTTCAAGCAGATTAACAATTTGTTCTTGGTCTAATTCTGGAACAATAGTGTGAATGCGTTCTGCAATTGTACGTTTAGTATCCATGATTTTCTCCTAAATTAGTTAGTCATATTATTTTAACATAAAAATAAGAAATAAACGAGGTAAGTGATAAGAAAACGTTTGAAGGAGTAAACATTAAGACTTTATAAGGAAGATAGCCCAAGGAAAGGTGAAAAAATTCCATTTTTTTGGTATAATTTTAAGGATAAATATACACAAAGGGAAAGTTAAATGAATAAAATAGAACGTCAAAATCGAATCAAACGTTTGATTCAATCAGGCCATATCGGCACGCAAGAGGAAATCAAGCGACATTTGCAGGAAGAAGGCATTAACGTCACTCAAGCGACCTTGTCACGTGACCTTCGTGAAATTGGACTGTTGAAATTACGCGATGCTTCAGGAAAACTCTACTACAGCCTATCAGAAACTTCAGAGACAACTTTTGGAGCAAATATCCGTTCATATATTTTAAAGGTAGCTCGTGCAGGTTTCATGTTGGTGTTACATACTAATCTTGGTGAAGCAGATGTTTTAGCCAACTTGATTGACAGCAGCGATATTGCTGAAATTTTAGGAACTGTGGCTGGCGCTGATACTTTGTTGGTCATTTGTAAAGATGAAGAAACAGCAAAAGCCTTTGAAAGTATCTTGTCAATAGGCTTATGAGCAACTATGAAGAAGCCGTAGAACGATTGCTAGAAGTCATAAAAAAGCATGATAGCGTCATCGAATTTCAGAAGGCTGAAGAAAGGGTAAAGGACTTTCCAGAACTAGAAGAATTGGTCAAAGATATGAAGGCTTATCAGCAGGAGGCTGTGCTTTTTCACAAGATTGATAAAGCGCACGCTGAGAAAAAAGCTGGTGAGCAAGCTGACCAGTTGCAAGAAGAACTATCAGACCTTCCAATTGTCAAAGATTATCGTGCAAAAATGCAAGATGCCAGTGATCTAGTTCAATATATAACAAATAGCTTGGAAACGAAAATTAACGAGGAGTTAAGTAATGGCAAAAGATAAAATTTCTCCAGGCATGCAACAGTATTTGGATGTCAAAAAAGACTATCCAGAGGCTTTTTTACTTTTCCGCATGGGAGACTTTTACGAACTATTTTATGATGACGCCGTTAAGGCGGCACAGATTTTAGAGATTAGTTTAACTAGTCGTAATAAAAATGCTGACAATCCTATTCCGATGGCTGGTGTTCCTTATCATTCAGCCCAACAATACATTGATGTCTTGGTTGAGATGGGGTATAAGGTTGCCATTGCTGAGCAGATGGAAGATCCGAAGCAGGCAGTGGGTGTGGTTAAGCGTGAAGTCATTCAGGTTATTACACCAGGGACAGCGGTTGATTCTTCTAAGCCAGATAATGCTAATAATTTCTTGGTAGCCATCGATTCAGATGGTAAAACTTTTGGTTTGGCATACATGGATGTGTCAACGGGTGAGTTTTACGCGACAAGTTTGTCTGATTTTACAAGCCTAAAAAGTGAGATTTTAAATCTCAAGGCTCGTGAAATCGTGGTTGGTTATGACCTTTCTGAAGATGAGCAACACAGCTTGGTTAAACAACTCAATCTCTTATTATCGTTTGAGCAAGAGCGCTATGAAGATGTGCATTTGATTGACCCTAATTTAACAGCGTTAGAGATTTCTGCTGCTGAAAAATTACTTCAATACGTTCACACAACACAAAAACGTGAACTTAGTCACTTGCAAAAGCTTGTTCACTATGAAATCAAAGACTATCTTCAAATGTCTTATACGACAAAATCAAGTCTTGATTTGCTAGAAAATGCCCGTACTAGCAAGAAACACGGTAGTCTTTATTGGTTGCTTGATGAGACTAAAACTGCCATGGGGATGCGTTTGTTGCGTAACTGGATTGATCGTCCATTGGTTAACCAAGAACAAATTGAAGAACGTCAAAATATTATTCAAGTTTTCTTAGACAACTTCTTTGAACGTAGTGATTTGACGGACAGTCTAAAAGGTGTCTATGATATTGAACGTTTGGCTAGTCGCGTGTCATTTGGAAAAGCCAATCCAAAAGATTTGCTTCAACTTGGTCACACTTTGGGGCAAGTGCCAACGATTAAAGCTATCTTGGAGTCTTTTGATAGTCCGTACCTTGACAAGCTTGTCAACAGCATTGACACTTTACCAGAGCTAAAGTCATTGATTAGCTCTGCTATTGATTCAGATGCTCAAGCGGTGATTACGGAAGGAAGTATTATCAGAACTGGTTTTGATGAGACTTTGGACAAATACCGTAAAGTCATGCGCGAAGGGACAAGCTGGATTGCTGAGATTGAAGCTAAAGAACGTGCGGCAAGTGGCATTACCAATCTAAAAATTGATTACAATAAAAAAGATGGCTATTATTTCCATGTCACAAATTCTAACCTTTCTTTGGTGCCAGATTACTTCTTCCGTAAAGCAACTTTGAAGAATTCAGAGCGTTTTGGTACAGCAGAATTGGCTAAAATTGAAGGTGAAATGCTAGAAGCGCATGAGCAATCAGCGAGTCTGGAATACGATATTTTCATGCGTGTTCGCGCACAGGTGGAACGTTATATTTCACGTCTGCAAGATTTGGCAAAAGCTATTTCTACAGTCGATGTTCTGCAAAGTTTGGCAGTGGTTGCGGAAAATAATCATTACGTGCGTCCAACTTTCAACAATAATCATGAAATTAAGATTGATAAAGGTCGCCATGCAGTTGTTGAAAAAGTCATGGGCACGCAAGAGTATATTCCAAATACCATTACATTTGGCAGAAATACCAATATTCAGCTGATTACTGGTCCAAATATGAGTGGTAAATCAACTTATATGCGTCAGTTAGCTTTGACGGTTATCATGGCACAGATGGGGTCATACGTTGCTGCTGAGAGTGTTAGTCTTCCAGTTTTTGATGCGATTTTCACACGTATCGGTGCGGCGGATGATTTGATTTCAGGTCAGTCAACCTTCATGGTGGAAATGATGGAAGCCAACCAAGCCATTAAACGTGCTAGTGAAAAATCTTTGATTCTCTTTGATGAATTGGGACGCGGGACAGCGACTTATGATGGAATGGCTTTAGCACAATCTATCATTGAGTATATCCATGATCACATTGGTGCTAAGACCATGTTTGCGACTCACTATCATGAATTGACATCTCTGTCAACTACCTTGACACATCTTGTAAACGTCCATGTTGCAACGCTTGAACGTAATGGTGATGTGACTTTTCTTCATAAAATCGCAGAAGGACCAGCTGACAAATCTTATGGTATTCACGTTGCGAAAATTGCAGGTTTGCCAGAAGATTTGTTGCAACGAGCAGGTAGTATTTTAACCAATCTCGAATCAGGTGCTGCGCAGCTTCATTTGACAGCAGAAACTGAAGAGAAAACTCAAGTGAAGACAGAAGCGGCAGAACCTGTTGCAGAGCAGCTTAGCTTATTTGCAGATGACTCAAGTAACCAAGAAGTGATTGAAGCTCTTAAAAAAGTGGACTTGATGAATCTAACACCAATGCAAGCCATGAATGTCATTTATGAATTGAAAAACATGTTATAAAAGTAAGAGGCAATCTAAAAGCAGATTGCCTTTTTACTTTGTGTTATAATTAAAGGTAAACAATCCTGAATGAAAGGAAAAGGAATGCCGCTTCAAAACTGCATTCTATCAGATAAATTATGAGTAAAATTATTGAGTTGCCAGAGGTTTTGGCCAACCAGATTGCTGCAGGTGAAGTTGTTGAACGACCAGCTAGTGTGGTTAAAGAATTGGTTGAAAATTCGATTGATGCTGGAAGTAGTCAGATTACCATCGAGATTGAAGAATCAGGTCTTAAGAAGATTCAAGTCACTGATAATGGTGAGGGAATTTCTCAAGAGGATGTAGCGTTGAGTTTGCATCGTCATGCTACAAGTAAGATTAAAAGCCAAGCAGACCTTTTTCGTATCAGAACTTTGGGATTTCGCGGTGAGGCCATCCCTTCCATTGCCTCAATTAGCCATTTCACAGTGAAAACAGCGACTGCTGATGAACACTACGGAATGCTTTTAGTGGCAAAAGGGGGCGAGATTGAGCGACAAGAACCAATTTCAACGCCTGTCGGGACAAAAATTACCGTTGAAAATCTTTTTTACAACACTCCTGCTCGTCTTAAGTACATGAAAAGCTTGCAATCAGAGTTGGCTCATATCGTTGATGTGGTTAATCGCTTGAGCCTAGCTCATCCAGAAATTGCCTTTACTTTGATTAATGATGGTCATCAAATGACAACGACTTCTGGGACAGGTGATTTGCGTCAAGCCATTGCTGGTATTTACGGTTTAAATACAGCTAAGAAAATGATTGAAATCTCAAATGCCGACCTTGATTTTGAAGTGTCAGGTTATATTAGCTTACCAGAATTGACGCGTGCCAATCGCAATTACATTACTATTTTAATCAATGGTCGCTACATCAAAAATTTCTTGCTCAACCGTGCGATTTTGGATGGTTACGGGTCAAAATTGATGGTTGGTCGCTTCCCAATTGCTGTCATCGATATTCAAATCGATCCTTACCTTGCTGATGTTAATGTCCACCCAACCAAGCAAGAAATTCGTATCTCAAAAGAAAAAGAACTCATGAGCTTAATCAGTTCAGCTATTGCAGAGAGTTTGCGTGAGCAAGATTTGATTCCAGATGCTCTTGAAAATCTAGCTAAGTCAAGTACACGAGGTCTTCCAAAACCCCAGCAAACGAGTCTGCCTTTAAAACAAACCAACTTTTACTATGATAAGGAACGTCACGATTTCTTTGTGAAATCAGATACGGTTGAAGAAGAGCCAGTGCAGTTGTTTAATGAGGTTGACAAAGGTGTCAATCCAGTTGACAAGCAATCTTCGGTTAGGTATGCACAGCGTTCAGCGGCAGATCAAGAGTATGATGAGCATGATAGTCTTGATTTTAAAAATAAAACGAAAATCAATCGTATGATTGAAAGTCTTGATAAGGAGGAAATCTCTACTTTCCCTGAGTTAGAGTACTTTGGGCAAATGCACGGTACTTATCTTTTTGCACAAGGTAATGGTGGGCTTTATATCATTGACCAGCATGCGGCGCAGGAACGTATCAAGTATGAGTATTATCGTGACAAAATTGGCGAAGTTGATGACTCATTACAACAGTTGCTGATGCCATATCTGTTTGAATTTTCTGGGGCAGATTTCATCAAACTTCAAGAAAAAATGGAGCTTCTAAAGCAAGTTGGTATTAATTTAGAACCATACGGCAATAACACTTTTATCCTTCGTGAGCATCCTATTTGGATGAAGGAAGGGGAGATTGAGACAGCTGTTTATGAAATGTGCGACATGTTACTGTTGACCAATGAAGTTTCTGTCAAGAAATACTGTGCTGAGTTAGCGATTATGATGTCATGTAAACGATCAATCAAGGCTAACCATACCCTTGATGACTATTCAGCCCGACAACTCATCGTTCAATTATCACAATGTAAGAATCCTTATAACTGCCCACACGGACGTCCAGTGCTTGTTAATTTCACCAAGTCAGACATGGAAAAGATGTTCCGTCGTATTCAAGAAAATCATACAAGTTTAAGAGAGTTAGGAAAATACTAAATGTACGATTATATCAAAGGAAAATTAACTAAAATTACTGCAAAATACATTATTATTGAAGCAGGGGGATTAGGCTATATTGTCAACGTTGCCAATCCGTACAGCTTTTCAGATGTGATGAATCAAGATATCCAAGTCTACCTTCATCAAGTAATTCGTGAAGATGCTCAACTTTTGTTTGGCTTTCATACTGAAGACGAAAAGGCTGTTTTTCTTAATCTGATTTCAGTTTCAGGGATTGGTCCTACAACAGCGCTAGCTATTATCGCGGTGGATGATAACGAAGGTTTGGTTAATGCCATCGACACAAGCAACATTAAATACTTGATGAAATTCCCAAAAATCGGGAAAAAAACTGCCCAACAAATGGTTTTGGATTTGGCAGGAAAATTTGTCGATGTTTCTGTGGAAAATGGCAAAGCTTCTCAGACCAAAACGGCAGCAAACGAGCAGCTTGAAGAAGCCATGGAAGCTCTTTTGGCACTTGGATATAAAGCAGCAGAGCTTAAGAAAATCCGTAAGTTCTTTGAAGGCACAAATGAAACAGCAGAACAATACATCAAATTAAGCCTTAAGATGTTGATGAAAGGCTAAGAATCAAGGAATTTTAGGAGATGTTTCACATGAAACGTTGTAGTTGGGTAAAAGAAAGTAATCCTTTATATGTTACTTACCACGATACGGAGTGGGGAAAGCCACTGCACGATGATCAAGCACTGTTTGAACTTTTATGTCTTGAAACGTATCAAGCTGGACTTTCGTGGGAGACCATTCTTAATAAACGCGCCTCATTTAACCAAGCCTTCTATGATTATGATGTAGCAAAGGTAGCGCAGATGTCTGATGATGAACTTGAGGCTTTGTTGCAAAATCCAGCAATCGTTCGAAATCGTCGTAAGATTTATGTGACCAGAAGTAACGCACAGGTGTTTATGAAGGTTCAAGAGGCATTCGGTTCTTTTGATGCTTATCTCTGGTCTTGGGTTGATAACACACCTATCGTAAATGATGTTGAGGATTATGCGACCTTTCCTGCCAGCACGTCTTTATCTGAAGAGCTTTCTAAGGATTTAAAAAAACGAGGTTTCAAATTTGTCGGACCTGTCTGTGTTTATTCCTTTCTTCAGGCGGCAGGTTTGGTTAATGACCATGAAGTCGACTGTGATTTTAAATAATGATAAAGCATCTGAAAACGTCATTCAGGTGCTTTTTATGGCTTTTTAAAAATTGACAACAGTGTCAAGTAGCGTCAACGCTTCTTTACACCTTGTCTTTAAAAACTGGTGCTATTGCTTGATAAAATAAGGATTTTTTGTTGATATTCCCTGTAAAAGGTTGTATCTTAATAGGAAAACCAAATCAAGGGTAGGTGGAGATGATGACAATCATTAGGAGAAATACTTTTGTTTATTTGCTAGCAAATTTTTTAGTGATAGTAGCTTATTCCATGCCACATTCGATTTTAACGGTTATTTTATTGGCAAAGGGATTAAGTGTATCGCAAATTTTACTCATTCAATCTGCTTATAGTATTGCGATTGTCTTATTTGAACTTCCAAGTGGTTTGTTGGCGGATAACCACTCACGGAAAAAATCTTTATAGCTTATCTAAGGTATTTTTGATTGTCATGTTTTTGATTGTGCTTTTCAGCTATAACTTTTACATGATTTTTGGTGCTTGGTTTTGTTATGGGATAGCTGCCGCTCTGGATAGTGGAACTCTTGATGCTTATATTATTAACCAATTAAAACTGGCTCATCGTGAAAGTGACCTTCAATGATTTTTGGCGCTTAGCAATCGTTTGGAAATCATTGGGCTTCTAATTGGGAGTAGTTTAGGTGGTATCCTTTATCAATTCATCGGTATCAATATTTATGTCCTTAGAACGACTTTTTTAGCGGCTTCAACCTTGGTTAGCTTTTTCTTTTTTAAGATAAAAAGAAATTGACAAGCTTGTAAAGATTATTGACAGCCTTTTTCTGTAGTTAGGCTGTCATTTTTTGCAAAAAGTCATTAATTTTCAGTATTTTTTGATAGAATAAAACTAAATTACGAATAGATAAGTAGGTGGCAATTATGAAAGCTGAGATTATCGCTGTAGGAACAGAGATTTTAACAGGACAAATCACAAATACCAATGCGCAATTTTTATCTGAAGAATTTGCCAAGTTAGGGATTGATGTTTTTTTCCAAACAGCTGTTGGGGACAATGAAGAGCGTCTTTTGTCTATCATTGATTTGGCAAATAAGCGTAGCGATTTAGTTGTTCTCTGTGGTGGTTTAGGACCAACTGAGGATGATTTGACAAAGCAAACCTTAGCAAAATATTTAGGGCGTAACCTGGTCTTTGATGAACAGGCAAGTAAACGTCTAAATGAGTTCTTTGCGACACGTCCTCAATTTACAAGAACAGCTAACAATGAACGCCAAGCTCAACTGATTGAAGGTTCAACTCCTTTGCAAAATAGCACTGGTTTGGCTGTAGGTGGAGTGATTGAAGTTGACGGCGTCACTTATGTTGTTCTTCCTGGCCCACCAAGTGAGCTTAAGCCCATGGTCTGGGATTATTTAGTGCCTTTGTTATCTAGCGACCATAAGCAACTTTATTCACGTGTTTTGCGTTTCTTTGGCATTGGAGAAAGCCAACTGGTAACTGTTTTATCAGATTTGATTGACAACCAAACTGATCCAACCATTGCGCCATATGCTAAGACAGGTGAAGTAACGCTGCGTTTGTCAACGAAAGCAGACGACATTGAATCAGCTAAGGAAAAACTAGACCAGCTAGAGCAAAAAATTCTTTCTAAGAAGACTTTAAATAGCATTCCGCTTGAGAATTTGCTTTATGGTTACGGTGATGACAATAGTATGGCGCGTGTTGTTTTTGATTTGCTTAAGAAAAAACACAAGACCATTACAGCTGCAGAAAGTTTAACAGCAGGGCTGTTTCAATCAAGTATTGCAGACTTCTCAGGCTCTTCATCAGTCTTTAATGGTGGTTTTGTGACTTATAGCATTGAAGAAAAATCAAAAATGCTTCAGATTCCATTAGAAAAGTTGCAAGAACACGGGGTTGTTAGTCACTTTACAGCTGAGAAAATGGCTGAGCAATCTCGCAAGTTAACAGATGCTGATTTTGGGATTGGATTGACAGGAGTTGCAGGACCAGATAGCTTAGAAGGTCACCCAGCAGGAACAGTTTTCATTGGTATTGCTACTAGAGAAAAAGTTCATTCTATTCGTGTTCTCATAGGTGGACGAAGACGTTCAGACGTGCGTCATATTGCATGTTTGTATGCTTTTAACTTGGTACGTCAAGCTTTATTACAGGATTAAATTCTGCTATAATAGAGCTAGTTTGAACAAACAGAAAGGGAAAAATTTGGCTAAAAAGACAAAGAAAACAGAAGCTATCACGAAGAAATTCGGTGATGAGCGTAAAAAAGCACTTGATGATGCTTTGAAACTAATTGAAAAAGATTTTGGTAAGGGAGCTGTTATGCGCCTTGGTGAACGCGCTGAACAAAAAGTTCAAGTGATGAGCTCAGGTAGTTTGGCTCTTGATATCGCTCTTGGTGCAGGTGGTTACCCTAAAGGGCGTATCATTGAAATCTACGGTCCTGAAAGTTCAGGTAAAACAACGGTTGCCCTTCATGCTGTAGCACAAGCCCAAAAAGAAGGCGGTATCGCAGCCTTTATCGATGCTGAACACGCCCTTGACCCAGCTTATGCAGCGGCCCTTGGTGTTAATATTGATGAACTTCTTTTGTCACAACCTGACTCAGGAGAACAAGGTCTTGAAATCGCTGGAAAATTGATCGATTCAGGTGCTGTTGACCTTGTTGTTGTCGACTCTGTTGCCGCCCTTGTTCCACGTGCCGAAATCGATGGTGATATTGGTGATAACCACGTTGGTTTGCAAGCTCGTATGATGAGTCAAGCTATGCGCAAGTTATCAGCATCTATCAATAAAACAAAAACAATTGCTATCTTTATCAACCAGTTGCGTGAAAAAGTTGGTGTTATGTTTGGTAACCCAGAAACTACACCTGGTGGTCGTGCCCTTAAGTTCTACTCTTCAGTTCGTTTAGATGTGCGTGGAAACACACAAATTAAAGGTACTGGTGACCAAAAAGATAGCAACATTGGTAAAGAAACTAAGATCAAAGTTGTTAAAAATAAAGTCGCTCCACCATTTAAAACTGCAGAAGTGGAAATCATGTATGGTGAAGGAATTTCGCGTACTGGTGAATTGATTAAAATCGCTAGTGACTTGGATATCATTAAAAAAGCTGGTGCTTGGTTCTCTTACAATGGTGAGAAGATTGGTCAAGGTTCTGAAAATGCTAAGAAATATTTGGCAGATCACCCAGAAATCTTTGATGAAATCGACCACAAAGTTCGTGTTCATTATGGACTTGTTGAAGAAACTGAAGATGAAAAAGCAGCAAAACTTTCTGAAGAATCAGCAGCAACTACTGAAAATGTAGATGAAGTTATTCTTGATTTGGATGATACGATTGAAATTGAAGAATAATTTTGAAAGCACTTTAAAGCTTGAAACGATGTGTTTCAGGCTTTTTTGGTTATTTGTGGCTCAAAAGTCGTTAATTTTTGCAAAAAAATAACTCTTTTTAATTGACTTTTCGAAAAAAATAGGTCTTAGGTCCCATGTGCTCCATTATGTATGTGTGCTATAATACAACTATCATGGGATAGAAAGTGAGAGTGCATATGATTAAAATTTACACAATTTCAAGTTGTACAAGCTGTAAGAAAGCCAAAACATGGCTCAACGCTCATCAGCTCCCTTATAAAGAACAGAATTTAGGAAAAGAACCACTATCACGAGAAGAAATCTTAGCGATATTAACAAAAACAGAAAACGGTATTGAAAGTATTGTTTCATCTAAAAACCGTTATGCAAAAGCACTTGACTGCGATATTGAGGAATTAAGTTTAAGTGAGGTTATCGACCTTATCCAAGCTAATCCACGTATCCTAAAAAGCCCAATTTTGATTGACGATAAACGTCTTCAAGTTGGTTATAAAGAGGATGATATCCGTGCTTTCTTGCCACGCTCAATTCGTAATGTGGAAAATGCTGAAGCTCGTCTTCGCGCAGCTTTGTAATATATTATATAGTAGAAAAGATGCCTTTAGGTGTCTTTTTTTAACTCTTAATTAGTATGAAATAAAGCTTAAAAAGTGTAAAAATGAAAAAGTTTACATTCTCTTTATGTCAGCTTTTCTGACCACTTTTGCTAAAAATGATTAAGAATCTGAATAAACTTTGGTTAAATAAAGTCAGATTCTTGTTAAATCTTAGTGAATAAGCTATAATAATTGGTGACAGCTATTTAGAAAGAAGGTGTAAGTATGGGATTTACAGATGAAACTGTACGCTTTAATTTAGACGATAGCAACAAGAAAGAAATTAGTGAAACTTTAACAACGGTTTATCGCTCTCTTGATGAAAAAGGTTATAACCCAATTAATCAGATTGTAGGTTATGTTCTAAGTGGTGACCCTGCTTATGTGCCTCGTTACAATGATGCTAGAAATCAGATTCGTAAATACGAACGTGACGAAATTGTTGAAGAGCTTGTCCGCTATTATCTCAAAGGAAATGGAATCGATTTGAAATGAGAATCATGGGACTAGATGTCGGCTCGAAGACTGTTGGTGTGGCAATTAGTGACCCACTTGGCTTTACAGCACAAGGCGTAGAAATTATTAAAATTGATGAAGAAGCTGGCGAGTTTGGCTTTGGAAGACTTGGAGAGTTAGTTAAACAGTATAAAGTTGATAAGTTTGTGGTTGGTTTACCTAAGAATATGAACTATACTGAAGGACCTCGTGTAGAAGCAAGTAGGGCTTACGGTGATCAAATTAAAGAACTTTTCAATATTCCTGTGGATTATCAAGATGAACGTTTAACAACTGTTCAAGCAGAACGTATGTTAGTAGAACAGGCTGACGTTAGTCGTGGTAAACGTAAAAAAGTTATCGACAAATTAGCTGCACAGCTTATTTTGCAAAATTATTTAGATAGAATGTTTTAATCTAATCATTAACTCATTTAAAGGAGAATATTATGGCACATAACCATAACCATGATTATAACCATGATCACGAACATGAAGTTATTACACTTGTGGACGAACAAGGTAATGAAACTCTTTTTGAAATTCTTTTGACAATCGACGGTCGCGAAGAATTCGGTAAAAACTATGTTCTTTTGATACCAGCAGGTGCTGAAGAAGATGAACAAGGTCAAATTGAAATTCAAGCTTACTCATTCACTGAAAATGAAGATGGTACTGAAGGTGACCTTCAACCAATCCCTGAAGATTCAGATGCTGAATGGGATATGATTGAAGAAGTCTTCAACAGCTTCTTGGATGAAGACTAAGTTTGTACGATGAGAGGTTAGAAGTATTCCTAGCCTCTTTTTTGTTAGTATTGAACTCTCTACTAAGGAAGCCCAAAAGTGGCTTTTTTTATTTTACGAATAAGTAAAATAAAGGAGGTTATTTTATGGACAAAAATAGTCGTTTAAGTAAAGAAGAAAAGGATTTCCTAAAACGCTACCAATCCAATTGCCATCACCGTTTTAGGGAACTTTTAGCTTACTGTACTATCCTTAGTAAATTGACTAATGATTAGTTTTTGTTATACTTAGAGTATGACAATTCAAGGAGAGAATAAGTGAATACATCAGAACAAGCAAATGTAGATCAGACCGCTGTGTCATCATACAGTCGTTCATCTCGTAAAATCGGTGAAGTTAGCAGTCATCTAGAACCTTCTAGACGAACAAAAGTACCTCAACCTCATAAACTTTATATTTTGTTATTGAGTGTTTTGGTGAGCTGCTTATCAGTAGCCGTGCCAATGTGTACAGACATGGCAAATAGCCTACAATCACAAAATCTTTATATTGGATTAATGTTTACACAAGGACATCTTCCATTTACAGATATGTTTGCGACAGGTGGTTTCTTGTACTATGCAGTGATTGCCTTGGCTTATTACCTTGGTTCAACGTTGTGGTTGGTTCCAATTCAAATCGTTACTTTCTATTTATCAGGAACCTATTTCTATAAATTGGTTAACTATTTCACCAACAGCCAACGTGTGGCAGTGGCATTTAGTGGGGCTTTTTATCTACTTAATGTTGCCCTTGGTTTTGGTGGTTTGTATCCTATCCAATTTGCAATGCCTTTTGTTATGGTCTCATTGTGGTTCTTAACAAAATATTTTGCTGATATTATCAAGGATGAAGCTTTTATTTTATATGGATTTGCGGGCGCTGCAGCTATGCTTCTAGAACCACGTACTTTGGTGTTCTGGGCGCTTTCTTTCCTAACAATTATTGTCTTTAATTTGAAACAAAGACATTTTGCGCGTGGTTTTTACCAATTGTTGTGTATCATTTTCGGTACTATTTTAGTCTTTTACACAGCTGGATACTTTATCTTGAATGCGCAGGTATTGTCACCTTATATTACACAAGCTATTGTTTACCAATTTACTAATTTTGCAGTAAGTGATGGTAATTTGATTTTGACATTGTTGTTCCAACTTGTATTGGCTTTGGCATCAGGGCTTTTACTTGGTGCGGTGTCATTTGGAAAAGTTGTCAAAGGTGAAGACAAGGTAGCTAAATGGCTTATTTTACTAGTCTTTATCGTCTTCTTTGCGATTGATTTATTTACACAAAGTTATCAATTCTATAACTTATTGGCAGCACTGCCTTTTGGTTTGGTGTTGACTGCTATCGTTTTGGGTGAACAATATCAACGTAGTTTGACTAAAATATCACACCGTCGCAGAAAAGCATCAGACAATGCTGGAATTTTTGGTTTATATCTTAAACGTCACTTCTATTTGCCAATTTTAGTGCTTGTCTTTGGTGTTGGGCAGCCTTTGGTGCACACTGTTTTATCTGCTAATGCCAATAGTGAACGTGGTATCATTGCAACTTATCTTGCCAAAAATACGACAAAAGATGATACTGTTTACGTTTGGGACGACTCATCTAAAATTGGAATCAATAGTAAACTAGCAAGTAGTTCACAATTTACATCTCCAGTTGTGAATACCGCTAAATCTGCTAATGAAAAAGTTTTAGAAGATGAATTGCTACAAAATATGGGGTCATATATTGTGGTCAATAAGGACCAAAAAATTTCTGATTCACTTAAAAATAATTTTTCTTCTAACTATGAAGAGGTCCAAATCGGCGGTATTACAGGATTTACCATCTATCATAAAAAATAAAGAAAAACGCAATATCTTGTGGTCAACAAAAAAAGCTGCCACAAGATATTGATTTTTTTTTGTCCCGTGTTATAATAGACGAGTAAGAAGGAGTGTTCATATGATTACATTAGAAAAAGAAAAAATTGCTGCACAACCTACTGTAAAAGTTATCAAACGCGATGGACGTTCTGTAAACTTTGATTCAGATAAAATTTATAATGCTTTGGTTAAAGCAAGCAATAATGTGACAAAAATGTCACCGGTTGTTGAAGCAAAATTGGAAACTATTTCAGATAATATCATCGCTGAAATTTTTGATCGCTTCAAAGACAACGTCAAAATTTATGAAATTCAAAATATCGTTGAGCATGAACTTTTAGAAGCTAATGAATATGCAATTGCTCAAGAATATATTAATTATCGTACAAAACGCGATTTTGCACGCTCTCAAGCGACAGATATCAACTTTTCGATTGATAAACTTTTGAACAAAGATCAAACTGTCGTTAATGAAAACGCTAACAAGGACAGTGAAGTCTTCAATACACAACGTGACTTGACTGCAGGTATCGTTGGTAAATCAATCGGTCTTAAAATGTTGCCAGCTCACGTTGCTAATGCTCACCAAAAAGGTGATATTCATTTCCACGATCTTGATTACAGCCCATATACTCCAATGACAAACTGTTGTTTGATTGACTTCAAGGGAATGTTGGGTAACGGCTTTAAGATTGGTAATGCTGAAGTTGAAAGTCCAAAATCAATCCAAACAGCAACAGCACAAATTTCACAAATCATCGCTAACGTTGCGTCAAGTCAATACGGTGGTTGTACAGCAGACCGTATCGATGAATTCTTGGCACCATATGCTGAACTCAACTACAAAAAGCACTTAAAAGATGCTGAAGAATGGGTTGCTGAAGACCGCCGCGAAGACTACGCACGCACAAAAACGAAAAAAGATATCTACGATGCAATGCAAAGTCTTGAATATGAAATTAATACTTTGTTCACATCAAATGGACAAACACCATTTACATCACTTGGTTTTGGTCTTGGTACAAACTGGTTTGAACGTGAAATTCAAAAAGCTATTCTTAAAATTCGTATCCAAGGTCTTGGTAGCGAACACCGTACAGCTATCTTCCCTAAACTTATCTTCACATTGAAGAGTAGTCTTAACCTTGAAGAAGGCACACCAAACTACGATATCAAACAATTAGCTTTGGAATGCGCAACAAAACGTATGTATCCAGATGTGCTTTCATACGATAAAATTGTTGAATTGACTGGTTCATTCAAAGCACCAATGGGATGTCGTTCATTTCTTCAAGGATGGAAAGATGAAAATGGTGTTGAAGTGAACTCAGGCCGTATGAACCTTGGAGTTGTTACAGTTAACCTTCCACGTATTGCTATGGAATCGCATGGTGATATGGATAAATTCTGGGAACTTTTCAACGAACGTATGGGAATTTGTAAAGATGCGCTTGTTTACCGTGTTGAACGCGTTAAAGAAGCTACTCCAGCAAATGCTCCAATCCTTTACCAATATGGTGCTTTTGGTAAACGTCTTGGTAAATACGATAACGTTGATGAACTTTTCCGTCACCGTCGTGCCACAGTATCACTTGGTTACATCGGTCTTTACGAAGTCGGTACAGTCTTCTTCGGACCAGAATGGGAAACTAACCCAGAAGCTAAAGAATTCACAGTTGACATTATCCGTAAGATGAAAGATTACTGTGTTAAATGGTCAGACGAATACGATTATCACTTCTCAATCTATTCAACACCATCTGAAAGTTTGACAGACCGCTTCTGTCGTCTTGATACTAAGAAATTTGGTATTGTTAAAGATATTACAGATAAAGAATATTACACAAACTCATTCCACTATGATGTACGTAAGAACCCAACACCATTTGAAAAATTGGACTTTGAAAAAGTTTACCCAGAAGCTGGTGCAACTGGTGGATTCATTCATTATTGTGAATATCCAGTTCTTCAACAAAATCCAAAAGCTCTAGAAGCTGTTTGGGATTATGCTTATACACGTGTCGGATACCTTGGTACAAATACACCAATCGACCGTTGTTATAAATGTGGTTTTGAAGGAGACTTCACACCAACAGAACGTGGATTTGTTTGTCCAAACTGTGGTAACAGCGATCCAAAATCAGTAGATGTTGTTAAACGTACTTGTGGATACCTTGGTAACCCTCAAGCTCGTCCAATGGTTAATGGTCGTCACAAAGAAATTTCTGCTCGTGTTAAACACATGAATGGATCAACAATTAAAAACCCTGGCGACTACCATATGCACAAAGATAAGAGTTGTTAATAAGACTCGTTAACCAATAATTATGGTTTAGACAGTTTCATGACATATTGAAGCTGGAGACGCTTGTCCCAGCTTCTTTATTATATTGATAAAAAACTTGAAGAAAGGAAAAAATCGTGGGAAAATACCAATTAGATTATAAAGGCATGCAACAAGTCGAGCGTTTTCATGAAAAACATTCAACTGCTAAAGGTAATAAAAAAGCGCGTGTCAATGAATTGAAAGCACAATTTTTGGAAAAAGCGAAGAAAAAAAGTAAATAAGAGGTAAGCTTATGCAATTACGAAGACCTGAATTATCAGATAAAGCAGCCGTTATTGAGATGATGAAAGAGTTTGAAATGAGCCAGTCTGCCCACGATGGTGGTTTCTGGGATGTGGATAACTTTGATTACGAGGATTGGCTTGAAAGCAATCGCCTGAGTGAGATGGGGATTAATGTGCCTGAAAACTTTGTTCCAGCTGTTCAGTTTGTATCTTTTTCTGATGATGGTAGGGCTTTAGGATTTTTGCATTTGCGCTTACGTTTAAATGAGAATCTTTTGAAGCAAGGTGGACATATTGGGTATTCTATCCGTCCATCTGAACGTCGTAAAGGATATGCTAAAGAACAGCTACGCTTAGGTTTGTTAGAAGCGAAGAAGAAAAACATCACTAAAGCTTTGGTCACATGTCATGATGACAATGAAGGTAGCCATAAGGTAATATTAGCCAATGGTGGCCAGCTTGAAGATGTTTTAGATGCTGTTGAGCGTTACTGGATAAGCTTGGAGACTGATTAATCAGTATAAATAGAAATAAAAAGATAGAAGGAAGGCTAGGATGGAAGAAAAAAATTGGAATACTCCCAAGCCTGGTGAATGGAGGTCAGAAGAATTAAGTCAAGGTCGCGTTATCGATTATAAAGCCTATAACTTTGTTGATGGTGAAGGGGTACGTAACTCCCTTTATGTGTCAGGTTGTATGTTCCACTGTAAAGGGTGTTATAATGCTGCGACTTGGTCATTTAAGGCAGGGCAACCTTACACGAAAGAGTTAGAAGAGCAAATTATGGCTGACTTGGCGCAGCCCTATGTTCAAGGCTTGACGCTTCTTGGCGGTGAACCTTTCTTAAACACAGGATTTCTCTTACCATTAATTAAGCGCGTGCGCCGAGAACTTCCTGAAAAAGATATTTGGTCTTGGACTGGATATACTTGGGAAGAAATGATGCAAGAAACACCAGATAAACTAGAAATGCTAAGCCTAATTGATATTTTGGTAGATGGTCGCTTTGATATCACTAAGAAAAACTTGATGCTACAATTCCGTGGGTCATCTAACCAACGTATTATTGATGTTCAAAAGTCTTTGAAAGCCGGAAAAGTTGTGATTTGGGATAAATTAAATGATGGTGATCAAAAATTTGAACAAGTTAGTCGTGAAGACTTACTATAAATGTGGAAAAAGAAGCTGATTTTCAAGAATCGGCTCCTTTTTTTGTCCAAAATAAGCTAAAAATTGAAGTTATTAACAGTAAGTTTTCCAAAAATTTGGATAGCTCTCAAAGATTGATATAAAGGCATTTCTTATTAGTTTATACACAAGTTATCCCCAGTATATAACCACACTTATACACAACTTGTGAATAACTCTGTGTAAATTGTGTAAAAATAAGCGAATTTTCAAGCTATTTTTCTATTTCTAATAAAAAAAGCTTAAATAAGGTGAAATTTTCATGCAAAAAAGCTGGTAACGGTCAATTTACCGACTTTTATCTATTTTAGATTTCCAAAGGAAAGCTATTATCAGCGGGAACACAAAATAAAGACTGGGTTTATCAAGCAAGTTTTACTGAACGATTTCCTTTTAATCTGTGGATAAGTTAAGACTATTATTGATTGTTTAGCTAACTAAGCATTGAATTCTTGTCAACTTTATAGTAAAAAGGTGTCAAGAAAGGTGGTTATAGGCATGATTACGAAAATTTCAGAAAATAAATATCCCTATCTTTTATTTCTTATCTTCGTATGTTCTTCTGAAGGGGCATTGAAGTAACTAGGGATAGAATTAAAAAGAAGGGATAAGTTTTTTGCAATGAGTTCAGGTTCTTCAGGCTCATCTTTACTTAGCCAAAATTGTAGAATGTTAAGATAAGCACCGAATAAACCTTTGGAAATGTAATCGATGTTGCTATCTACGGTATCATCAACACACCATGGCAGGTTAATGTTTTTGTAAATTTGAGCAGATTTTTGATTGAATTTTTCTGTAAGTAGTGCAAAGTGACCACTTTCAACAAGTGATGAAATAAAGGCTTTGTTTTTATACATAAAATTCAAAGTAACTAAGAATACATCTTCAGGTTTTTTTGCCACGATAAAGTTATCGCGTTGAAGGTAGTATCCTTTGACAAAGTTTTCTAGACAGAAATCCATTAAGTCTGCTTTATCATTAAAGTAGCGATAAAATGTTCGACGTGAGATAGTGGCCCTGTCTAAGATTTGATAGATAGTGATTTTGTCATAATGTCGTTCAGTAATCAGTAGATAAAGTGCTTTTGATAAACGTTGTTTAGTTTCTAAAACTTGTTGGTGTTTTTTTGATAAATTTGTCATAAACAATCCTCTACTTGAATGATGTAATATTTCTGAAAAGACCAAAAATTATACCTAATCATCTTAGCATTGTAACATAAAGAAAAAAATTAAGCTACATCAATCCTACGAAAATAACGATATTTGACTTTAGATATTTATCATCGTTAGCTTTCCTAACAATGATTAGGGACTAAATATTAAGAAAATTAGAACTAGGAAACAAAATCTAAAAAAGTATCACTTTATTCTAACGGATGATTTCAAATCAAGTAAAAATATTGTTCTGCAATATTAGTCAACGGCTAAGCTAAATGGCAATGCTAATATTGATTTCTGGAATACGATTAGTTCTGCTGACCATTCCAGCCAAGCTAAGTATCACCATACTGATAATTCAAATGTTATCAAAATGGACGGTGATGAAAATCATGCAACTACTAAGAAAACTAGCACGGATGGTGTTGTTACTTGGAAAGTTAAGGTTAATTTGAGTGATGATGCTAAGACTATGACGGTAACAGATAATTTACCAAATGGTATTCACCTAACCGGTCTGGTTTTTGGTCGTCACTACAGTCAAACACCTGCAACGATTTCTGGTAATAGCATTTCAGCTATAACTGGTCAGTATGAGTGGGGGCTACGAACATGAAGGTCGATGGGAGCATTTCAGGTGATAATGTTGTCACATTGAATTTCTCAACAACTGATGTTAGAACCCTTAAACAAAGCATTGGTCATAACAATGATTTTTGGTTAACTTACACGACAGCTTACGATAAGTTACCTGAAGCAGGTAAGAAAGTAACAGATACTTTAACTAATACGGTTTCTGTTCTTGTTGACGGTAATAAAGATTACGGTTCAGATAGTCAAACTCCAATCATTACCTTTGGTAAAGACAAGCAAGTTGTCAAACCAATTACTAAGACAGGTAGCTGGGATAACATCAACCGTATCTTGCACTACAGTTTATCAATTAACTCAGAAGCTGAGGATTTAGTAGATGGTACTGATAAGTTAACCTTGACAGATGTCATGAGTATTTACGGGACGGACATATCTCTTGCTTTAAACCAAGCTTCCGTTAAGCTTTATTATGCTGACAGCAATCAAGAAGTTCCTTCTAGTGATTGGTCTTGGAAAGTGTCATCAACAGATGATGGTTGGGGTAATTTAACAAGTACTTTAACCATTAATCTAAAAGATGAGATAGCTTATAAGCTGAAATATGATTACACTTTGATTAAGAAAAATCCAGATTTAATAGCTACTTATTGGCCTAAGAATACGACAACTTTATCAGGAGTTAGTGATGGTTCTACTGATACGACAACCGCCGTAGCTTGGCAAAGAATTGGTACTGATGCTGGTATTGATACTGAGCATGCCTATGTTATCAACAAAGTTGATTCAAGTAACTATGCTAAAGGGCTTGAAGGTGCGGTTTTTACAGTTTGTAAGGCTGATGGTGATTGTGATGATAGCAATGATGAAGTGGTCGGAGAATATGTCAGTGATGAAAATGGACATATTTCGATTTCAAAAACACTGATGGAAGCAGGTAAATGTTATCAAGTTTATGTTCCGTTTCTTGGAGGGATTACAGTAGGTTGGATCTATCTAAAAGAAAATTTTGAAGATAATCAAGCCTATTATTTCAAAGAAACCTCTGCGCCACTTGGTTATGAATTACCTAAGAATCCAGAAAAGCATTATTTTTACTATTCTCCAAATGAATGTGATGCTTATGATGATTATTATAAAAAGGTATATGGAGCTGTAAACTTAGCCAAGACGAGTGCTTCGATTTATGTTGAAAATAAAAAGATCAAGCAAATGAACTTAACCGTTAAAAAAGAATGGTTAAAATCTAACGGCACTAAAACTGAGCGTACGGATGGTTCAATCACTTATGACGTGATTCAGGTAGCGACAAATCAATGTGGTTACTCTTTCGAATCTGTTTATAAAGCTGGTGAAGTATTGACCCATGCTGATAACTGGACGTGAACATATAAGAATTTACCAGTTTCTGGTAAGGACGACTGTGGTAATAAAGTGGGTTACACTTACTATGTTAAAGAAACATCGTCTGTTCCTGGCTATAATACTGTTTATTCAAATGGTTATAAGACCTCTGATAATCCGGCTGATACGAAAATAGGTGCTGAGGATGGTCAGATTACCATTAAAAATAAAGCTCAGAAGCAATATGAATTGCCTGAGACTGGTGGTAGTGGTGTGGAGATGCACTATGTGATTGGTGCAAGCTTGGCACTGCTCTCCCTAGGATTAATCACCCTAAAAATTTACAGAGATTATCAAAAAGGAGGTGACTCCTGATGATAGAGTTCCTGGTAAAGGTGGTGATGTCTGATTCACTACTGTAAGGATTTAGGTTATGACTTCAATTTTGGAGTTTACACAATTTAGTTTTTGTTTAAAAAAAGAAAGAAGGAAAAGGATTTTACAATGAAGAAATTTAAGCTATTCTTAGCAGCTTTTGTTGCTACGCTTTTCGCATTCGTTGGTGTGAAAGTATCCGCTTATACTATTACAATTAATAATGTATCAAAAGATCACACTTATGAAGCTTACCAAATTTTTGGTGGTGATCTCTATAAAGAAAACGGTGCAAAGACACCGACACTTTCAAATATTCACTGGGGTTCTGGTGTAAATGAAAATGGCTTCACATACGACGGTAAATCAGATGCTGCTAAAATTGCTGAAAAACTTTCAGGTCAAGCATTTGACTCAGAAACTGCAAAAGATTTCGCAAAGAAAGCTAGCAAACATCTTGCAACTGCAGCTACATCTAAAGAAAGTACTAGTGATACAGTTGAGCTTACAGTAGATGCCCCTGGTTATTACTTGGTAAAAGATAAAGATGGCTCACAAGATAGTAAAAATGGAGCTTATACTCGTTTTATGTTGCAAGTAACTGGTGCAGAATCTGTCGAAGTTAAAAATGACGTTCCAACTGTTCAAAAGAAAATAAAAGAAAATTCAAACTCTAAGTGGCAAGATGCTGCTGATTATGATATGGGTGATACTGTTCCATTCCAATTGACAGCAGAATTACCTAAAAAAACATGTTGATGATTATAATCACTACTATGTAGAATTTACAGATACTGGTAAAACTCCAAAAGATACTGTAAAAGTTTTCACCTACCAAACAATTATTAACAAAGTTGACCAAGATGGTAATAAATTGAAAGGTGCCGACTTCACACTTTACAAAGACGGTAAAGAATTTAAACCAGTGATGTGACTGGTACAGGAATTATAGCTTATGTCAAAATTCCAAAGATTAACACGACTTTGCCAATCTACCATGGTACGGATGATGCGATTTTGCAGGTAGCCGTTGGGCATATTCCTGGAACATCTTTACCAGTTGGTAGCAAGGGAATACACGCTGTGATTTCAGGTCACCGTGGTTTGCTATCGGCTAAGCTCTTTACAGACATCGACCGTTTGGTTGATGGTGATACCTTCATGATTTAGGTCTTAGATGAAACCTTGACTTATGAGGTTGACCAAATTCTGACGGTCTTGCCAGATGATGTTTCAGCGCTAGCCATTGACCCAAATCAAGATTATGTAACCTTGGTAACGTGTACGCCTTATGGTGTTAATAGTCACCGTCTCTTGGTGCGTGGTCACCGTATTCCAATTAAAATTAAGAATGCGCGTGTGATTTCTGAGGCTAGTCGTGTTGAACCGTTATTGGTTGCACCGATTTTAGCAATCTTTATCTTCATTTTGCTTTTGTTGGTGATTACCGTTTATCGTAAACTGCGATACTAAGTTGTGAGTTATCCAAAAGTTGGCTTAGAGATAGGCTGGCTTTTGGATTTTTTGTTTGGGCGATAAAAGCAGAGCTTGGATATTTTATCTTTGAAAATCCTTGTAACTGTTATTCTTCTGAATTTTTGATAGAATATTCTTAACAGATTAGAAGGAGATTCCTATGACTCGATACCAAGATGATTTTTATGAAGCCGTCAACGGCGAATGGGAAAAGACAGCTGTCATTCCTGATGATAAACCGCGTACTGGTGGTTTTTCAGATTTAGCTGATGAGATTGAAGACTTAATGTTAGCAACTACAGATGAGTGGTTGGCTGGTAAAAATCTTCCAGACGATAGCATTTTGCAAAATTTTGTTAAATTCCACCGCATGACATCAGATTATGAAAAACGTGAAGCTGTTGGTGTAGCACCAGTTCTTCCTTTGATTGAAGAATATAAGAAATTGGCTTCTTTTGCAGATTTTGCCGGACAAATTGCGGATTTTGAAATGGCTGGAAAACCAAATGAATTTCCATTTGGTGTGGCGCCGGATTTCATGAATGCGCAGCTTAATGTTTTGTGGGCAGATGCACCTGGAACAATTTTGCCTGATACAACTTATTACGCTGAAGACAACGATAAAGGTAAAGAATTGTTAGCGACATGGCGTCAGATGCAAGAAGAATTGCTAGCAAAATTTGATTTTTCAGCAGAAGAAATCAAAGATTTGCTGAATAAAACCATCGAACTTGATGCCAAATTAGCTAAATATATCTTGTCACGTGAAGAATCTTCTGAGTATGTTAAGCTTTATCATCCTTATGACTGGGCTGATTTTACCAAACTAGCACCAGATCTTCCTTTGGATAGGATTTTCACACAAATTCTTGGGGAAATTCCTGACAAAGTCATTGTTCCAGAAGAACGTTTTTGGAAAGAATTTGCGGCAGAATATTATTCTGAAAAGAACTGGGAATTGCTTAAAGCAGATTTGATTGTTTCAGCAGCGACAAGCTACAACAGCTATTTGACAGATGAGATTCGAGTGCTTTCAGGGACTTACAGTCGTGCTCTTTCAGGAACACCACAAGCCATGGATAAGAAGAAAGCAGCTTATTATCTAGCATCTGGTGCGTATAGCCAAGCTCTTGGTCTTTGGTATGCAGGTCAAAAATTCTCACCTAAAGCAAAAGCTGACGTAGAACATAAGGTTGCAACGATGATTGATGTTTACAAGAAACGTCTAGCATCCGCAGATTGGTTAGCCAAAGAAACTCGTGATAAGGCTATTGTGAAATTAAATGTCATCACTCCTCATATTGGTTATCCGGAAAAATTACCAGAAACTTATGCGAAGAAAATCATTGATGAGTCTTTGTCGCTCGTTGAAAATGCACGTAACCTTGCTAAAATTTCTATCGCACACAGCTGGAGCAAGTGGAACAAGCCTGTTGATCGTAGTGAATGGCACATGCCAGCTCACATGGTAAATGCTTATTATGACCCACAACAAAACCAAATCGTCTTCCCAGCGGCTATCTTACAAGCTCCATTTTATAGCTTGGAACAAAGTTCATCTGCTAACTATGGTGGGATTGGAGCGGTTATCGCCCATGAAATCTCACATGCTTTTGATACCAACGGTGCTTCATTTGATGAAAATGGTAGCCTAAACAATTGGTGGACAGAAGCAGATTACACAGCCTTCACGGAACGTACTGATAAAATCGTTGAACAATTTGAGGGGCTAGATTCTTATGGCGCTAAGGTCAATGGTAAATTGACAGTCTCTGAAAATGTGGCTGACCTTGGTGGTGTGGCTTGTGCGCTTGAAGCAGCAAAACAGGATGACGATTTCTCAGCACGAGATTTCTTTATCAACTTTGCAACCATTTGGCGCATGAAGGCACGTGATGAATACATGCAAATGCTAGCAAGCATTGATGTGCACGCGCCAGCCAAACTTCGTACCAATGTCACATTGCCAAACTTTGATGACTTCCATGAAGAATTTGACATCAAAGCAGGTGACCCAATGTGGCGTGCACCAGAAAATCGAGTGATTATTTGGTAAGTCGTTACCGATAAAATCGTTAGAAACAAGAACTTGATTTAACCAAGTTCTTGTTTTTTGCTATTCCTTTTTTAAAAATGTGATACAATAAACATTAGTATGCCTAGAATATACCTAGATTTTTAATATAGAAATATAGACTATGATTTTTCTAAGTTGTTTGGGATAATAGCTAAAGACCTTTCTTGCTGGGAGAATTTGAAAATCATAGATTCAAAAAAGGAGACTGTATGAAACTCGAAAAATCAATGCAATTGGGTGAACTTTATCGTGAACTGCGAATCGCGCGTGGTTTGAAACTAAAAGACGTTGCACGAGAAAATCTCTCTGTATCTCAACTCTCACGTTTTGAAAATGGCCAATCTATGCTTGCCGCAGATAAACTCTTAATCGCCATTTCAGGCATCCACATGACCTTCGCAGAATTTGGACACGCGATTAACAACTATCAAGAACCAAAATTATATCATTTGGTAAATAAAGCCGCAGAGCTATACAATAAGCAAGATGTTGAAGGGTTACGTGGCTTATTGGAGTCAGATATGGAGACTGAGGTTTTTGATGTTTATAATCGCTTAACAACGTTAATCATTAAAACATACATATATACACTTGATTCGACATATACGATAACAGAAGAAGAGAAGAATTTCCTGACATCTTACCTTTATGAAATTGAAGAATGGACAGAATATGAACTTTTTATTTTTGGAAATACTATGTCAATTTTATCTGAGTCAGACTTAATTTTTTTGGGAAAAGCATTTGTTGATAGGGATAAAGTATTCTTATCTATTCCAAGTCATAAGAAGAATGCAGAAATTGTTTTTTTAAACTTAATTTTATTATTAATTAGTTACCGAAAAATTTATCAGGCTAACTATTTCATTGAATGTCTAGAAAAAATTTTGACTTATCAAGACATGTTTGCAATAACTAGTTTAAAATTTCTGAAAAAAATTATATCTCACATAGAAAATGATTCAAGTAATTTTTCTGATTTAGAATACTTTTTAAAATGTGTTGAAGAAATTGGGAATCCGACTTTAATTGCATTTTTAAAGATGCAATTAAAAAGTATTTTTGAATCCCCAAAAGATGAAACTTCTAATTTAAATTAGGAAAAATACCCCTACGGCAAAAATAGGCACAACTAGAATTAGCTTCGTCAATTGTTTAGCAGTTTTTTTCAATGTGAACATAATAAGTATCCTCCAAATTTTATATATTACGTATTATTCATAAGTTTTGTGAGTAACAACATTTCTTAGGGCAGGGGAAGGGATGAATGTTATTACTTGGGGCTGATTGATTATTTTGAATGGGTTTTACGGGTAATATACAAAGAATGGAAGTACCAGAACGACTCTTTTAAGTAATGGTTTAAGGGTTAGTTTAAGCATTAGTAGTATCCTCCTTAATGTTATGTCTTCATTGTATCAGCGAAAATATTAAAATCGGTTTATTTGCAAATACGCAAATAAACTTTTTTTGTTAAGCAAATATACAATTTTCAGAAATCTTAACTTTCGGATGATATGATGTTGGTGTAATCTGTTTAAATAGTTTACGTTATCGGTAATTATTTTTCGAAAAAGAACACCTGATAGATAAGAGTGATTTGTCATTTGTATGGGCATTTTTTGTCCTCTTATTTTTAAAAAGTTGAAAGGAAAACATAAGATTATGTTAGGACTTATGGACAACTACTTGGTTGCTTTGCAAGCTAAATATGCTTCAAAAGTGACTGTTAAGTGGGTTTGGGCAGTTTGCGCTCTTATTTCTGTCATTGCAGTCATTGGTTATGCGGCTTATTGTACGTCACGATCAGGGAATTTTACTGGCGGAATCAAGTTAGGTGTTCCTGATGTTATTCATGTAACATTTAACTGTACTAAATAATATCGCTCTTCTCTTTATTTTTAAGAGAAGGTGTTAGAATAAGGAATTTATGATTAAGATTGAACACTTATCTAAAACATATAAGCGCTTGGTTTTAAATGATATTTCAGTGACTTTTCCTGAAAGACAAGTGAGTGTTATTGTTGGTATTAATGGCAGTGGAAAGACGATATTTCTAGATTGTGTCGTTGGTTTCAAACGCCCGAGTGAAGGTGAGATTTGGATCGACGGTCACCATAATCAATCTGATGCCTTCAAGTAGCAAGTCTTTTACATTCCATCTGATTTTTATCTTCCGGATTACATGACAGGAAATGAATACATTCAATTTGTTTTGGCGCGTTATCCAAATGCAGACCTTGATAAGGTTGATTCTTTCTTTAAATTATATGATTTGAAGGAAGCTAAGCATCAGCTGTTAGAGTCGTATTCTTTTGGGATGAAAAAGAAAGTTCAAATTATCGCTGCTGTCTTATCAAATGCTCCTTATGTTTTAGGAGATGAATTTTTTAAATGGCTTGGATTTTGAAACCACTTTGATGACAGTAAAACTCGTTCAGGCTTTACTTGGTCATTGCAGTCTTGTCTTAATTTCACATAATACGACCATAATCAATCACTTTTGTGACCATATCTTTTTGATGTCTAATGGGAAATTAGTCCCTTTTACTGGTGATGCTAGTCAATTGAAAGCAGAGGTGTTACGCACGGAGTCTGTTCATGATAAAATCACGTTCATTCAAAGATACGCAACTTTTGATGACAATGTTTCTAAATAATGCTTTGAAAGGTTTCTTAAATCGCCCGATTTTCAAATCAAAATGGGTAAGACGTTCCTTTGTCACTTTCCTATACCTGCTTTATATTTTGTATTATCTCTACAACATGAAAGAGCTGGCAAAAATATCATCCATCAGAACAAATGTTCCTCTTGCTATTTTGGAAACTGGGCAGAAACAAATCTTTTTTAGCTATTTCAGCAATACTCTTGTCTTGGGTTGCTTGTCCTTTCTTTTTATTGAGGCAACCTTGGCTTTGGATAAGATATCTTTGTATTTCGTTAAAGCTTTACCATTTCGAAAGCGTGATATTCAAAGGGCTTACTCTTTGTTTCGTTTGTTGCTAATGGTTGGGATTTATGAATTAGTCATGATCATTGCAACGCCTGCTATCAAGTTGGTTACAACTTCTGTGGGAGATTTTGGCTTGTTTTTCCTTAGTCAACATTTTTCATTCTTTCTTGTTATCATCAGCTTAGAAGGCTTATTTTTAGGGCTAGATAGGCTTTTGCAAAGTCAGATAAAACACTTGCTTGTGATTAAACTACTCCTAGCAAATTTAATTTTAATAACTAGTTTGGCTTATTTCTTTCAATGGCGTTATGCACTAGAATCACGATTAGCTTCTTCTCCATTTTCCATTCATGAGTTGATTCTAGGGGCATTCCTTGGTAGTTTTGGCTGTCTAGTTGTCGTTGTTTATTTGCTTTTACATTTGCCTTTGGCTGACACTTTAGTTACTAGTCGCAGTCGCTTTATTAAAGTACCTGTTCTTGATAAAGTCACCTTTCGTTATAAAACAAATTGGTATTACTTGATTTTTCCTGTGATTGTTATTGACATTATGGCTTATCAGAGTGGTGTAAAAGCAGTTCTGGCAGTCTTACCAACATTACTTGCGTTTAATGGCTTATTATTACTTTCACATGGCGATAGCACAGAGGATTTCCGAAATCAGTATAATCTCCTGAGGATTACAGTATGGGAAGAATACTTTGGTCAGTATTTACTTCTTGTATTGTTGGAAATACCTTTATTGATTTGCTTTGCCTTTCATTGAGCTACCATTAACCAAGTGATGGTGTCAGTTGCTTTTGCTCAATCAGCTTTTATGCTGGGCTATCTTTTCCCAAAATCACGCGGAAATCTCAATGAGATCACGTCAATGTTTTTATTAGGGATTATTTTTATCTTAGTCACACTTGTTGTGAAAAACGCGAGCTTGGGTTTGATAGTTATTATCCTATTAGCAGGTATTCACTATAGTCTTCTTAGGAGGTTAAGATATGAAAGATTTTAGTCGTTGTCTTGGGATTAGTGTAGTGACCTACGCTGCCTTAGTTGTGTTTACAAGCCTTTGGAAATTATTTCAGCTTGGCGGATCGTCAGCTTCAGTAAAAACTTTGTTAGGCATCACCATTGATAACAAAATTACTGAGCATAAAATTTCTACAACATTTGACTTGTCTTGGCAAACATTAATTGCATTTATCATTTCTTTTTGCCTTGTCTGTGCTTTAACTTATCTCACTGATAAATTCAGTGAAAAGAAATATGACTGAGTTATTCATTCTAGTCGTTGTTACGATTCTGTCAGTTTATGCTGCGGTCAGATTATATGAGATATTGCATTACTTGGTGGCACGAGCACTGCATTACCAAGCGTGTTTTAAACACGTTGGTGTTCTGGCTTTTCAAGTAGAGTATAGAAATCAAAACCGTCCCTTAGACAATTTCTTAATTGCTTTTATATCACCATTTCTGTTAACTCTAATTGGCATTTTAATCCCTCTAAATTACTACACCCTCGTATTGAAGGTAACTTGTCTAATGAATCTGTTTAACCTCTTACCATTCACAGCAGATGGCGAGGTGATTTTACTGTCAATTGTTCAACTGATTCAAAAGGAGAAAAATAGTGAAAAATAAAAAACTGTGAAACTTGGTCTCTTTATCATTTTGTTTGTGATTATTTTTGGTGGTAGTTATATCGTTACCAATAAATTAAACGGAACAAGTGCTTATGTTGATGAAACGGCTCAGCTGGTTAAAGATAATCAAGATGATGTGGTTAGTCGCTTAGAAGCTAAAGAACAAGGCATGTATTATTTTGGCTTTCCAACCTGTCCGTGGTGTGTTGAGTTATTGCCTGTCTTAGACAAGGAATTACAAGCAGACCATGGTAAAGCCTATACAGTCGATGTTCGAGGTAAACATTATAGCGACGCTGATAATGCTATCGTGAAAAAATTCTCTCAAACTTATACCAAAGAAGACAAATTATACGTTCCTTTTGTCGTTGCAATTAATAGTTCAGGAGATGTTAAAGTTCACGTTGGTATGGTCGATGACCATGATGCCACTAAAGATAAAATGACTAAAGATCAAGAACAACGTCTAGTTAAAATCCTAGATAAAATGATTGCATTTAGTCAAAGCTGAAAGATAAAATACGCCAATTCGTTTTTACGAAAAGGCGTTTTTGTTTTTTAGTTCATACTCATATATAAAATTCTTCATAGAGGAGTTTTATTCCTCGATATGAATACTCAAAGTATCAGTGTCAATGCTTGCTTGTGCGCCGATAGTGATTGTAAAGAGTGGCTGAGTGTGGGCAAAATCAAGGTCATACATGACAGGAATGGTTTTAAGAAGTGGGTGCTTGTCTAGGATATAGGTTAATATTTCGGGTGTCATTTGGCATTCCTTTGGGAAGCGTCCGATAAGCACCGCTTTTGGATTGGGGTAAGCTTGTAAAATGGCTGCTAAATTGCGATCAAAATCATGATAGTCATCTTCTTCTGCCTCTTCTAAGAAAAGGACATAATCGTTGACTTGAGGGGTGTAAGGTGTTCCGCGAAGAAGTCCAAAAGTAGATAAATTTCCACCAATAATGGTGCCAGAAGCTTTCCCTGCGTTGTAAATTTTCCATTCTGTTGGCATAAAATGACGTGGTTGTGTTGGGTCATACCAAGGGTCGCTTGACCACTCCTGACTTGGAACAAGGTCATAAGCTGATTTTGTCATGGCATTTAACCAAGCCTTGCTCTGGTAATCTTGACCTTCTTTCATTTTAAAACTAGAATATGAAGGTCCCATGTATGTCAGCATTCCAGTTTTAGCATAGATAGCATTTAAAAAAGCTGTTGAATCAGAATAACCGCAGATAATTTTGGGGTGTTTGGTAATTAAGTCATAGTCAAGATAGGGTAATAACTCATTAGAATTAAAGCCACCAATGGTAGCCAAAATGGCGTCGACAGAGTCATCCAAAAAGGCAGCGTGTAAATCAGCGACGCGACTTTCGATTGAAGAAGAATCGAGCATATCAGATTCTAAATAATGTTCTGAAAATGACACACGAAATCCTAGATTTTCTAACGTTTCTTTGGCAGAAAGATTGGCTTCAAATCCACCCAAGCGAGCAATTGAATCTGACGGACTGAGTACGCGAATGTGACTGTCAGGACTTAGTTTTTTCATAAAACACCTCCAAAGATTTTTAGTATTATAGCATAGATTGTTGAAATTTCAAGGGTAAAGCCGTGAATTCTTTTATTTTCATAATCCTCTTTCAGAATTTCATGAATTAGACTTGACATGTTTTTGATTTTAGGGTAGAATAATATCTGTTATGGCGGTATAGCCAAGTGGTAAGGCACGGCTCTGCAAAAGCTTGATCGTCGGTTCAAATCCGTCTACCGCCTTCATAATGCCAAGTAAGCTCGATTAATCGAGCTTTTTTTGTTTTTATCTTGGAAAAAAATCGTGAAAATTTAGTGGTCATTTTCAGTTATCAAAAGGCTTCAAAAAGCCTAAAATAAAAACTCTTTCAAGCCGCATATGGCTTGCCAAGAGTTTGCTTTTATGGTAGAATATGATAGTTGTATTATGCAACAAATACTCATTCTGGATGTATTGTGAGTCTGTTGCTCATTATGAGTGGATTTGCAAGATGAAGTCTGGAAGAGGGAAAAAACATTTTATAAAGGAGAAACTACTCATGGCAGTAATTTCAATGAAACAACTTCTTGAAGCTGGTGTTCACTTCGGTCACCAAACTCGTCGCTGGAACCCTAAGATGGCTAAATACATCTTCACAGAACGTAACGGTATCCACGTTATCGACCTTCAACAAACTGTAAAAATGGCTGATGCAGCTTACGAATTCGTTCGTGATGCAGCTGCTAACGACGCTGTAATCTTGTTTGTTGGTACTAAAAAACAAGCTGCTGACGCTGTTAAAGAAGAAGCAGAACGCGCAGGTCAATACTACATCAACCACCGTTGGTTGGGTGGAACTCTTACAAACTGGGATACTATCCAAAAACGTATCGCTCGTTTGAAAGAAATCAAACGTATGGAAGAAGATGGAATTTTTGAAGTTCTTCCTAAGAAAGAAGTTGCTCTTCTTAACAAACAACGTGCTCGTCTTGAAAAATTCTTGGGCGGTATCGAAGATATGCCACGTATTCCAGACGTAATGTACATTGTTGACCCACACAAAGAACAAATCGCTGTTAAAGAAGCTAAAAAACTTGGTATCCCTGTAGTAGCTATGGTTGATACTAATGCTGATCCAGATGATATCGATGTTATCATCCCAGCTAACGATGACGCTATCCGCGCCGTTAAATTGATCACTTCTAAATTGGCTGACGCTGTTATCGAAGGACGCCAAGGTGAAGATGCTGACGCTGATTTCCATGCAGAAGCAAAAGCTGATTCAATCGAAGAAATCGTTGAAGTTGTAGAAGGCGACAACGAATAAGATTAGAGGCTTAACAGTCTTTGATATGCTTTAAAACGGGGCAGAAAGCAAACCGCTCTGTCTCGTTTTTATTATTTGGTAAACAAAAAAATCCTGGAGGACATAAAAATGGCAATTACTGCAGCTCAAGTAAAAGAATTGCGTGAAAAATCAGGTGCTGGTGTCATGGACGCTAAAAAAGCACTTGTTGAAACTGACGGTGACATGGAAAAAGCAATTGAATTGCTTCGTGAAAAAGGTATGGCTAAAGCAGCTAAAAAAGCTGACCGCGTTGCTGCTGAGGGTTTGACTGGTATTTACGTTGACGGTAACGTTGCAGCAGTTGTTGAAGTTAACGCTGAAACTGACTTCGTTGCTCAAAACGCACAATTCGTTGAATTGGTTAAAGAAACAGCTAAAGCTATCGCTGAACAAAAACCTGCCAACAACGAAGAAGCACTTAAAGTAACTTTGGCTTCAGGTGAAACTTTGGAAGCAGCTTACGTTAATGCAACTGCAACTATCGGTGAAAAAATCTCATTCCGTCGCTTTGCACTTATCGAAAAAACTGATGAACAACACTTCGGTGCTTACCAACACAACGGTGGACGTATCGGTGTTATCACAGTTCTTGAAGGTGGCGACGAAGCTCTTGCAAAACAAGTTTCAATGCACGTTGCAGCTATGAAACCAACAGTTCTTTCATACAAAGAACTTGACGAACAATTCATCTACGATGAATTGGCTCAAATGAACCACGCTATCGATCTTGATAACGAATCACGTGCAATGGTTAACAAACCAGCTCTTCCACACTTGAAATATGGTTCTAAATCACAATTGACTGATGAAATCATCGCTCAAGCTGAAGAAGATATTAAAGCAGAACTTAAAGCTGAAGGTAAACCAGAAAAAATCTGGGATAAAATCATCCCTGGTAAAATGGATCGCTTCATGCTTGACAACACTAAGGTTGACCAACAATACACACTTCTTGCACAAGTTTACATCATGGACGATAGCAAAACTGTTGAACAATACCTTGATTCAGTAAACGCAAAAGTTGTTACTTTCACTCGTTTCGAAGTTGGTGAAGGTATCGAAAAAGCAGCTAACGACTTTGAATCAGAAGTTGCAGCTACAATGGCAGCAGCTCTTAACAAATAAGACTAGCTTGCTAATATAAAAAGAAGATCACTTAGTGGTCTTCTTTTTTTGTGTGTAACATTAAAGAGCTTGGAATTTCCAAGCTCTTGTTTTTTCAAATTAAGATAAAGCGCCCAAGCCAAGAACAGTTAGTGCTCCCATAATTAAGCCTGCAAGGATAACCCCTAGCATAACCGCTGTAATACTGCGTTTGAAGTTCCAGTCAAGAATTGAAGCAGCAAGTGTTCCTGTCCAAGCTCCTGTTCCAGGAATTGGAATTCCTACAAAGAGAAGAAGAGCAATGAAAATTCCTTTGTCACCAGCAGTATCTGCAAGTTTTTTACCACCTTTGTGACCTTTTTTCAAACACCAAGTAAAGAAACCGCCGATAACAGGTTTATCAGCTCCCCATTCTAAAACACGGCGAGCAAAGAAGAAGATAATTGGAACTGGAAGCATGTTGGCAACAACCCCGATAATCAGTGCTTGCCACATTGGAATACCAGTTGCGATAGCATAAGGAACAGCACCACGAAGCTCAATAAGTGGCACCATGCCGATTAAAAATGTAATAATATAGTTCATTACTTGAAACCTTTCATTTGTTACAAGGTTAATTGTATCTTATCTAGGAAACAAACTCAACTAAAATCTGTTCTAATAGTAAAATACTATTGCTTAATAAGCGCTATTTATTTTAAATGGTGAGAAAAGCTTACGATAGCAGGTCATTTGGTGTATTTTCGTTTATAAAAAGTGATATTTTTGTTATAATATTAGTCAGTTATAGTCAAAGAGAGTCCATATTGAAATGGTCTTTAATCTTGAAAAGGAGGAAGCTAATGGCAAAAAATACATCTGATAGTATTGAAGAATACATCAAGCAATTACTTGCCCAATCAGGTATTGCTGAGATTAAGCGGTCAAACTTGGCAGATGCCTTTCAAGTTGTTCCTAGCCAAATTAACTACGTGATTAAAACACGTTTTACAGAAAGTCGTGGCTATACAGTCGAAAGTAAGCGTGGTGGTGGTGGTTATATTCGCATTGCTAGAGTGCGTTTTTCAGACCAACACCAAATGTTTGATAATCTTATGGCAAATATCGGTGAACGTATCAGCGAGCAAGTCTTTACAGATTTGATTCAATTACTTTTTGACGAAAAAATTATTAGTGAACGTGAAGGAAATCTGATTTTAGCAACAGCTACTGATGAGGTTTTAGGAAAAGATGCTCCTGAAATTCGTGCACGTATGTTGCGAAAAATCTTACAAAGATTAGATAGAAAAGGATTCCATTTATGAGTGAATATTCAATGAAAATGCAGGAGGTTTTCAGTATCGCCCAGTATCAGGCGGCGCGATTTGAAAGCCCATATTTAGAAAGTTGGCATGTGCTTTTAGCCATGGTAGCTGTTCATGATTCAGTGGCAGGGTTAACATTTGCTGAATACCAAAATAAGATTGCTTACGAAGAGTACGAAGCGGCGGCTGTTTTGGCGCTCGGAAAATCACCTTTGGCAGATGTGAAAAATGTGCAGTTCTTAGAACAATCTAAAGCCCTAAAAGACGTCTTAGCTTTTGCTGAATCAATTTGCAAAGTGACTGGCAGCACTGAAGTCGGAACAGAGCATGTCCTTTATGCTATGTTGTTGAATCTCGATTTGTTTGCGACACGTCTTTTGGAAGTTGCTGGATTTAAAAATAAAGAAGATGGTGATTCAGCACGCTTGCTTGATTTACGTAAATCATTGTCACGTAATGCTGGATTTACCAAAGAAAAAATCAAAGCTATCCATGATCTTCGTAAGCCTAAAAAAGCTACAATGGGCGGAGCTTTCTCAGAAATGATGAAACCTCAGTCAACTGCGGGAGAATTATCAGACTTCACTCGTGATTTGACTGAATTAGCTCGTCAAGGAAAACTTGAGCCAGTTATCGGACGTGAAAAAGAAGTCTCTCGCATGGTTCAAGTACTTAGCCGTAAGACTAAAAATAATCCTGTCTTAGTTGGTGAAGCCGGTGTCGGAAAAACGGCTCTTGCTTATGGTTTGGCACAACGTATTGTCGATGGTGAAATTCCTTATGAACTCCAAGATATGCGTGTCTTAGAGCTTGATATGATGAGTGTTGTTGCGGGGACTCGTTTCCGTGGTGACTTTGAGGAGCGCATGAACCAAATCATCTCAGATATCGAAGAAGATGGTCATATTATTTTGTTTATCGATGAAGTCCACACTATCATGGGTTCTGGTTCAGGTATTGATAGTACTTTGGATGCTGCTAACATCTTAAAACCAGCTCTTGCGCGCGGTACACTTCACATGGTTGGTGCGACAACTCAAGAAGAATATCAAAAACATATCGAAAAAGATGCAGCTCTTTCACGTCGTTTTGCGAAAATTACGATTGAAGAACCAAGTGTTGAAGATGCTTATCAGATTTTACTTGGACTTAAAAGATCTTACGAAACTTTCCACAATGTAATGATTTCTGATGATGCTGTGTTGACAGCAGTTAAAGCTGCCCACCGTTATTTGACAAGTAAGAATCTACCAGACTCAGCTATTGATTTGCTTGATGAAGCTAGTGCAACCGTTCAAGGTTTGGTGAAAAAAGAAACACCTTCTGACTTAACTCCAGCTGACCAAGCTATCTTAGAAGGTGATTTCAAAAAAGCTACAAAATTGCTAAAAGCATTACGTAAAGCTGTGACACGTAAGCCAACAGCTGTGACAGAAGATGACATCATGGCAACTCTTAGCCGTTTGTCAGGTATTCCTGTTGAAAAAATGACGCAAGCTGACAGTAAGAAATATTTGACGCTTGAAAAAGAATTGCACAAACGTGTTATTGGTCAAGATGCTGCAATTTCTGCCATTAGCCGTGCTATTCGTCGAAATCAAGCTGGTATCCGTACAGGAAAACGTCCAATTGGTTCATTTATGTTCTTAGGACCAACAGGTGTTGGTAAGACAGAATTAGCTAAGGCTTTAGCAGAGCTACTTTTTGATGATGAATCAGCACTTATCCGCTTTGATATGTCTGAATACATGGAAAAATTTGCAGCGAGTCGTCTTAACGGAGCGCCTCCAGGATATGTTGGCTATGAAGAAGGTGGAGAACTTACAGAAAAAGTTCGTAACAAACCTTATTCAGTGCTTCTTTTTGATGAGGTTGAAAAAGCTCACCCAGATATTTTCAATGTCTTACTTCAAGTCTTGGATGATGGCGTGTTGACAGATAGTCGTGGTCGTAAAGTTGACTTCTCAAATACTATTATTATCATGACGTCAAACCTTGGTGCAACTGCCCTTCGTGATGATAAGACAGTTGGATTTGGGGCGCGTGACATGGCTCATGATTATGATGCTATGCAAAAACGCATCATGGAAGAGCTTAAGAAAACTTATCGTCCAGAATTCATCAACCGTATTGATGAAAAAGTTGTCTTCCACCACCTAACACAAGAAAATATGCGTGATGTTGTTAAAATTATGGTTAAACCATTGATTGCAACATTGGCTGAAAAAGATATCACACTTAAATTCCAACCATCAGCGCTTAAATACCTTGCTGAAGCTGGATACGACCCAGAAATGGGTGCTCGTCCACTTCGCCGTACTATTCAAGATAAAGTCGAAGATAAACTATCTGAACTTATCCTATCAGGTAATTTGGCAAGTGGAAATACTCTTAAAATTGGTGTTTCAAAAGGACAACTCAAATTTGATATTGCATAACAAATAACCCTGCTTGGATAAAACAAGCAGGGTTATTTGTTATAATAACTCCCCGAGTAACTTTTGTTATCGGGGAGTTTCTATATCATCGTAAGCTGTTGAAAATTTCTTTGACTTCGTCGATTGTTTCTGCGCGTGAGACGGCCCCGCGGATTTTAGCAGCCCCAGCAGTACCACGAAGGTAATGTGGAGCTAAGCCACGGAATTCACGGACAGCGATTTTTTCACCTTTGAGGTCGATGAGACGTTTAAGGTGATCTTCGGCGATGTCCAATTTTTTGACAAATGGAAGGTCTGGTAATTCTTCACCTGTTTCAAAATAATGATTAATTTGGGTGAAGATGTAAGGATTGTTCATGGCTGCGCGTCCAACCATAACGGCATCTACACCGATTTCTTCAATCATGTATTTCGCATCGTGAACGCTGCGCACGTCACCGTTTCCGATAAATGGAATTTTAGTGATGGCTTCTGAAACGCGAGCAAGTGTTTCAAGGTCACATTTACCTGTGTACATTTGTTCACGTGTGCGTCCATGCATAGCAAGGGCAGAGACACCAGCTGATTCAGCGGCAAGCGCGTTTTCAACAGCTAGTTTGTTATCTGACCATCCAGTACGCATTTTGACAGTAAGCGGAATGTCAAGAACGGAAGTGACTTCATCGATGATGTGATAAATTTTATCAGGGTCTTTGAGCCATTTTGCTCCTGCTTCGTTTTTGACAACTTTATTGACAGGACAGCCCATATTGATGTCAACGATGTCAGCTTTTGTATTTTCTTGGATGTATTCAGCTGCGCGTTTTAGACCATCTGCATCGCCACCGAAAAGTTGAATAGACATCGGATGTTCAGTTTCATCAATGTGTAGCATGTGCAGGGTTTTTTCGTTGTTATAGAGAAGTCCTTTTTCAGAAATCATCTCCATAACGACTAAGCCAGCTCCAAATTCTTTGGCAATAGTACGAAAAGCAGAGTTTGTCACCCCTGCCATGGGTGCTAGAACCGTGCGGTGAGGAATTTCAACATCACCAATCATGAAAGATGAGCTGAGATTAGTCATTAATCAAGCCCTCCAAATCATCTTCAGTAAAGTTGTATGTTTTACCGCAGAATTGGCAAGTGATTTCAGCACCGTGGTCTTCGTCTTTCATGGCTTTTAATTCATCTTTGCCAAGAGTGACAAGAGCAGCTTCGAAACGTTCACGTGAGCAGTCACAGTTAAAGCCGATTTCATCTTCAGCAAGGACTTTGTATTCGTCTTCGCCATAGATAGCTTTTAGAAGGGCTTCAATGTGGTCGTCAGATTCCAAGAGTTTTGAAATGGCTGGCATTTCTTGGATACGTTTTTCGTAGCGGTTGATTTCTTCTTCAGATGCACCTGGAAGAACTTGCAACATAAAGCCACCAGCAACTTCGACTTTGTCTTCGTCATCAAGAAGGACGTTAAGTCCAACGGCAGAAGGTGTTTGTTCAGATTCAGTCAAATAAAAGGCCAAATCTTCACCGATTTCACCTGAGACAAGTGGTGTTGATGATGTGTATGGGTTACCAGTACCGTAATCGGTAATAACAACGAATTGACCGTTACCCATGAATGGGCCGACCATGACTTCACCAGTAGCATTTTTCTTAACATCAACGCCAGTGTTTTGGATATAGCCTTTAACGTGTCCTTTAGTATCAGCCACAGAAATAATGTGACCAAGTGAGCTATCACCAATGACTTTGACGGTTACTTTGCTGTCTCCTTTCTGATTGGCGGCTAGGATTTGATTGGCGATAAGCGTTCTACCTAGAGCAACTGTAGAGCTAGGAAGTGTTTGATGTTTTTCTTGAGCAGTTCTAACAGTCTCAGTGCTATCAAGCACATAAGCACGGAAAGAACCAGATTTTGAAATTGATTTTATAAGTTTATCCATAAGAATATTATAACACAAAGCAAAATTGATGGGCTAGTATTGTGAGCTGTAAAGCGTAATCATGCAGTGAAAAATGAGAAGCGAAAAAAGCGAGGTTCTCCTCGCTTTTTAGTTTATTTTTCTTCTGTGACGTTTGTTTTTTCGACTTCTTCTTGGCTTTCTTTGCCTTCGTTAAGAAGGGCTTCGATAATTTTTTGGTCACGAATTTTAACAGAGTCGTTAATGGTTTCTGCGGATTTTACAACGGCTGCTTCGAGTTGAGCACGTTGTTTTCGACCGTTGTCGATAGCTGCGATAATACCGTTGTTTTGTTCGACGAGGCTCTCAGCAAGAGCTGTGACAGATTGGATAGAAACGGTTGGGCTTTGAGCAGTGCGTTCGAGCATAGGGATGGCTTCTTTGCTCGTTTCAGCAAGCATTTGAAGCGCAGCGTTATTAGCATTGACAATAGCATCAGCAGTCACGCCAGATTTGACGGATTGTTGCAAAATACCGATCTGTGCAATTGATAATTTCATTGTCGGAATGGTGTTGCGACGGAGCATGCCAAGTTTTTGGCGCATATCTGATGAGACTTTGACCATGTTGCGCATTTGCGGTGTGGTTGTCCAAGCAACGTAAAGGCGACTGAGGTATTCAGTGTGCTGTTGTTCAAGCATATTGATGACTTCGGTCATGCGAGCTAGCTCGTCAGATTTTACTTGGTAATCAGGCGTTGCGCTATCAAGTGTTGCAAGTTCATTTTGAAGAGCTTGCGCACGGTTGGCACTTTCTGTCTGAGAAGCTTCGATAAAGGCGATAACGCCAACCAAGTTTTCAATAGATTTGTTGTTGTCTTCAATTAGCATTTCTGCTGAGACGATGTTGCGAGCCAAGATTTCTTCTTGTTTGACAACAGCGGCAGCCATACCATCCATTTTTTGCTCGATATTTTGTGAATCAAAATAGAATTCTTGCAGGCTATTTTTGCTTTGCTTAAAGAGCTTTTGTAGGAAATTTGGCTTCTTTTCGAGCTCAGCAGGCTTAGCGTCTTTGTATTTGGCGATAAAGCCGTTTAACTCGCGGTTAGCGTTTTTGAGCAGGTCATCAACTTGTGGAATTTCAAGTTTTTTTTGCTCAGCCAAAATGCGGTTGACGGTTGTGTTAACTTCTTCAACAGCAGATGTTCCAAAATCAAGCAGAGCATTTTGGTCAGCAACAAAATTATCAACTAAAGCAGGAGCTTTGGCTGTGATTGCTGATTGTTGTTCAGGGGTCAGTGTGTCGTAAAAAGAGACTTGACCAGTTGCTGAAGTATCAGTTGCTACGATGATTTTGGTTGTTTTGTCTGTTTTTGTGATTGCATTATCTGCGATTTTATCAATGTCAAAGTTAAAAGTATCAGCCATAATACCCTCCCATTAAACTTATAAGTTTGTATCGTCGTCAGCCATCATGCGAAGACTGATATCGAAGTCTTTTAAGTCACTTTCATTCAATTTTCGAAGCGTTTCATCGAGAGCCAAATCAAATTTTTCCATTGCGGTTTTCGCTTTTGCTAAACGCTCATCAGCATTGTAATAATTTTTCGGGGCTTTTTTGATTTTTAGATAGCCATCCAAAATATCGCGGAAGCGGTCCATATCAGCCTCGTGAAGTGCAGTGAGTTCTTCTTTGTTATCAGCATTTTCAATCTTCTTCAAGATAGTCAAATGGTCTTGCTGAATGTTATTGTAAAGATGAGCTAACTCTGGAGCGAGTTCTAGTAAATCAGCTTCTTCCTCAGAAATGTCAGGATTTACTGGTGAGACATCCAGTCGGTCTAGTTGGAATTTGATATCTTTTTCAACAGTTTCAGCTTTTTTGAGAACACGCTTGTAGATGTTTAAATCCATTTTGGCTTTGAGCTCACTAAGTTCAGACTTGATGTGACGTATTTGTGGCAATAGCTGGCGCGCATTGACAACGTATTGGGTGTAATTTTTTTCATCGAGATAACTGTCCAAAAGTTTGACTTGGCGGTCAGTAATACGAATGTTATCTTTTAAATCTTGCAAGCGTTGCTTAGTATTAACCTTTTCAAGACGTGATTGCTTGGTCGCAAAATAATAAATACCATATCCAATACCACCAACGATTGCAAGTGGGATAATGATTTCTAACAAGCTTTCAAGCAAAGCAATGAGAAGGATAACCCCGATAATAGCGATAATGAGGCCTCCTCCGTTTTTTCTAGGTCGAGACATATATTCAATCCATTTCTATCTAAGATTGATTTTATTTTATCGTAAAACGGTTAAGAATGACAAGTGATGACTGTAATTGTGGCAAAGATTTTATGGGTTAAAGTTCAGGGAATAGTTTGGCTAGGATTTTTGGTGTAAGTGCTTGTCCTGGACCCTCGTGACAATAAGTGTGAAGGTAAATAGCAGGGTTGAAATTGAGTTCAATACAAGCACAGTTTGGCTCTTCTTTGCTTGCAGGAAGACTCTTATCAGGAATAATCAAATCAACTCCACACACCCAAGCACCAACAGCTCTAGCCATTTGCGCAGCTAATGTTTTATAATCGTCTGGCATAATGTCTGTCACATCAATGGAATCTCCACCTGTTGAAATGTTAGAGTTACGTCGCAAATCAACTCGGACTCTGTCAGCTGGAATATCATCAGGCGTGTAACCTTGTTGTTGGAGCATGAGCTTTTCAACATCGCCAAGGTCAATGATTTCAAGTGGAGAACGGTGGTCACGTCCACGTAGTGGGTCTTGATTTTTCATCTCTACTAATTGAGCGATGGTGTGCTTGCCGTCTCCGACGACGTTAGCAGGAACACGCAGTAGCACAGCTTCACATTTGCCATCTAGGACGAAAAAGCGGTATTCCGTACCTGAAATGAATTCTTCAATAAGAACAGTATCATCTTCAGCAAAGGCGATATCCAAGGCTTTTTGATAAGCTGTTAGGTCGGCAGATTCCTTGAAAATAGAAATACCAAGTCCAAAGTTAGTTGATTTTGGTTTGACGACGATAGCTTTGTCTTTGATTTGTGAGAAATAGCGGAGCGCAGCAGCTTTATCAGCGAATTCTTCACCTTTTGGAACTGGGAAACCAGCTTTTGACAATAGTTTTTTAGTGACAACTTTATTTTCCATGATAAGTGGTGTGATGTAGCTGTCTTTGCCGGTCATGTTGGCATTTTTAACGTATTCGACGTGTTCACCGTGCCAAAGTTTGATGAATTGGTCGTTTTCGTCGAGAACCTCTAAGTGAACACCTTTTTGGATGGCATCAAACATCAATAATTGTGTTGATAATTCCATGTTTTCATAGCCTTTGAGTGCGTAAGGGGCTTGCCAAGCATAATCGTGAAAGGCTTGACCTTGTTTTTGCCCAAAAGATTCTAATGATAGGGTGTCAATCTCTTCTAGCAAGCGTCCAGCGATAGTTTGTTCAGGATGCTCAATCTGATTTTTGATAGCGTCGATAAGCCCTTGATAATAGTCAGATAATTCAAAGTAATCGACAATTCCTTGCATAGCTAAAAGGATGATTTCGATGGGAGCATCTTCAGGTAATTTATCTAGAGGGTGGCTAAGTGCAATTTTGTCATTTAGCTTGCTAGCCTCTGTGATGTCTTGGTCAATAGCAGAGCTACTATCTAGCCAAAGAAGCGCAAGAACAAAAAGGTGCACAGTATCAAGTGTCTCTTGAGTAATTCCACGGTTATCAAAAGGATTGAGGTCAAAAGTGCGCAGTTCAAGGTAAGTGACACCATTTGTCAGATAGTCACGAACATGCTTGCTGCCACGCAGGCGAACCGCAGAGTAAAATTCTTTTTCAGCAATCAACTTGCCAGAAGCTATGTAAGCCTCAATATCGGAAATGTATTTTTCCAAGCTTTCGTAAGAAACCTGAATGTCTTTATGATTAACATAACCTAAGTGACTGTTTCGGATGGAGCGAACGGGCTTGGCTAAAGTTTTACTAAAAAAGCCTTCTTCAGCTATTGGCGAAGCCCCATACAGATAAGTTAAAAGCCAACGAAAACGTAGGAAATTCTGAGCTAATTTAAGGTGAATATCATTCTTAAAATCAATAATAGACTGATAGCCGCTTTCTTTAAAAAGGCTTGCGACCAAATCTTTTCCAAGCTCCATGTTGAAGTGAATACCAGACATTGATTGCAGTGTTTTTCCATAAACGTCAGCCAAGTGTTTTCTGTAGTAGCACTCGTAGTCATCCTCTAGCTTGGCAATGTGAATGTCTGTTTCACATAGTTTTGGTGGTATTGATAAAGGCCAGAGGTATTCAGACTTATCGATGGAACGGCCAGCAACATCAGTCAGTGCTCCCAAAAAGCGGAGCGCTTCTTTTGTGGAATGAGCGATAGGCGTGATAAGTTCTAGCTGTGCTTCACTGTAGTCCGTCTGAATGTAAGGGTGAAAGGAGCGACTGCCTAGGCAAGCAGGGTGGTCAGTTTGTGCGATACGGTGGTCTTTTCCAATTCGAAGACTTTCTCTTTCTAACCCAAAAGTTGCTTGAAGAATAGGCAAAGTCGCTGGTGATTTTTCTAGTAAACCATTAAGTGACATGGTAATTCCTCGCTACTCTAATTACTATGATTATGATGTAAACGGTATACATTTTAATGTAAATTTATTCTATGGAAAAGCGTCTGAAAATGCAAAGATTTGCTATGAAAAAAGTTTTGCTTTACCAAGAGTTGTTTGAATATTTTAACTATGAGAGAAAATATGTGAAAAAAAGCCGTTTTTTCAAAAAAAGTTCGGAAAAAATAAAATCTCAAGGTCAAATATTGAAAAAAACACAGAAAAGTCATATAATAAATTGTAAGACAAACTCGCAGGTGAGATTCCTGCCAAGTTGTAGAGAAAGGACGAAGATACGAATTTTAGCTTGGAGATGGAGACGACAGGCTGGATAAGTTAGTATCGTTTTTATTTGCTCGCTAGGTGATTTCGTATCAGTATCGAACAGAATATGACATCAGTAGTAGTTGTTGGTACCCAATGGGGTGATGAAGGTAAAGGTAAAATCACTGACTTCTTGTCACAAGATGCTGAAGTGATTGCACGTTATCAAGGTGGAGATAATGCAGGACACACTATCGTTATCGACGGTAAAAAATTCAAATTGCATTTGATTCCATCAGGTATTTTCTTCCCAGAGAAAATCTCAGTTATCGGAAATGGTGTAGTTGTTAATCCAAAATCATTGGTAACTGAATTGAAATACTTGCACGATGAAGGTATTAAGACAGATAGTCTCCGTATTTCAGACCGTGCACACGTTATTTTGCCATATCACATCAAGCTTGACCGTTTGCAAGAATCTTCTAAAGGTGATAACAAAATTGGGACAACAAACAAAGGTATCGGCCCTGCTTACATGGATAAAGCAGCGCGTGTCGGTATTCGAATTGCTGACCTTTTGGACAAAGATATCTTTGCAGAACGTTTGCGCGTGAACTTGGAAGAAAAGAATCGTCTTTTCGAAAAAATGTACGAATGCGAACCAATCAAATTTGAAGATATCTTTGAAGAATATTATGAATATGGTCAACAAATCAAAGATTACGTTACAGATACATCAGTTATCTTGAATGATGCTCTTGACGCTGGTAAACGTGTTCTTTTCGAAGGTGCACAAGGTGTTATGCTTGATATCGACCAAGGAACTTACCCATTTGTTACTTCTTCAAACCCAGTTGCTGGTGGGGTAACAATCGGTTCAGGTGTTGGTCCAAGCAAGATCAATAAAGTTGTCGGTGTATGTAAAGCTTACACAAGCCGTGTTGGTGACGGTCCGTTCCCAACAGAACTTCTAGATGAAGTTGGAGATCGTATCCGTGAAATCGGTCACGAATATGGTACAACAACTGGACGTCCACGTCGTGTTGGTTGGTTTGACTCAGTTGTTATGCGTCACAGCCGCCGCGTATCAGGTATCACAAACTTGTCACTTAACTCAATCGACGTTCTTTCAGGACTTGATACTGTTAAAATCTGTGTGGCATACGACCTTGACGGTCAACGTATCGACCACTACCCAGCAAGTCTTGAACAATTGAAACGTTGTAAACCAATCTACGAAGAATTGCCAGGTTGGTCAGAAGACATCACAGGTTGCCGTAGCCTAGATGAACTTCCCGAAAATGCTCGTGACTACGTTCGCCGTGTTGGTGAACTCGTTGGTGTTCGCATTTCAACATTCTCAGTTGGACCAGATCGCGATCAAACTAACATCCTTGAATCAGTTTGGGCAAATATTTAATTAAGTTGAAAAAAATCTTTATAAAAGCAAACCCTGCCAGAAGCTTTCTGGCGGGGTTTTGTGCTAAAATGAAGGTAAGAAATACCCTTATTTTTTAAATGGCATTTGCTTGAAAAAGAGTTGTAAATAACGTGAAAATTTTCACAGAAATTTAACAAATGTCATATTGAGATTACAATCGTCATTTTGTCTTAATCTGTTTTTGTTAACCTATTAATGTTGCCTGATTTAAAAAGGAGGAAAAATGGTTAAACGAATTTTATCAATTGCACTGGCTTATGTTGGTATTATTGTTGGTGCTGGACTTTCTTCGGGACAGGATTTGATGCAATATTTTGTCGGATTTGGTATCTGGGGAATGATTGGCGTTATTGTTTTAGGTATTTTGAATGCTATCTTTGGACGTATTATCGTGACATTAGGAAGTTACTATCGTTCGAATGACCACTCAGAGGTGCTTTCAAAGATTGCCCATCCTTTTACCAATCGTGTATTAGACATTGCTTTGATTATTTCTTGTTATGTCATTGGATTTGTCATGATTGCTGGAGCGGGTTCTAACCTTAATCAACAATTTGGATTGCCCACTTGGTTAGGAGCTTTAATCTGTGTTCTCCTTGTGATTTTTGTAAGTTTCCTTGATTTTGAGAAAATTACTCAGATTATTGGGATTTTCACGCCGATTGTTATTATCATGGTATTGATCATTGCTGGTCATAGTCTGATTGGACATTCTTTTGACTTTGAACAGTTAAATACAGTAGCTAAGACTCTACCGACAAATATGCCAAATATTTGGGTGTCTGTTCTTAATTACTTCGCCATTTGTGTGATGACTGGGGTATCAATGGCTTTTGTCCTTGGTGGTTCAATTATTCGTATTGGCGTTGCTGAAAAAGGGGGAACACTTGGTGGTGCAATTGTCGGTCTGATTATTGCGATTACCTCACTTGTCTTGTTTGTCAATGTTGGAAAGATTGCTTCTGCAGATATTCCAATGTTAGTACTTGCCAATGAAATCCATCCTTGGTTTGCTTTTGCCTATTCCCTTGTCGTATTTGGGCTTATTTTCAACACAGCCTTTAGTCTTTACTATGCTTTAGCAAAACGCTTTTCTGAAAATAAAGGTGAAAGTCAGTTTAAACGTGACATGATTTTTTTTGTCGTAAGTGGTTATGCCTTGTCCTTCCTTGGTTTTAAACAACTGGTTTCTGTCATGTATCCAATCCTTGGTTACATTGGCTTGATTATGTTGGTTGTTTTGCTTCAAGCTTGGATTCGTGAAAAAGGTAATGTGCAGGACGAAAAACATCTTCGTCGCCGCATGATTTCCTTGATTTCTAAAAAATATGACGATGATAAGAAATTTACCAAGAAAGATAAAGTAGAATATCAACAACTAGGTGAAGAATCTGTCGTTGAAACAAAAGAAATTAAAAAAGATATTCATGACCACGTTGAGCAAGTGTTCGATTCGGAAAATGATGATTAATCAAGAATAAGAAAGCTAGAAATATTATTTTTCTAGCTTTTTTAAATGACTGGGGTAATATTCATAAAAGTAGTTAAGAAAGCGCTAAAAATATGCTATACTGAAACTAAAAGGTGAAAAGGAAGTAAGCAATGGCAAGGTTTGTGAGTAGTTTTTCGGGTGTTCTGATTATTCTTATCATGGTATTAGTCGGTTATGTGCTAACCAAAAAAGGTTGGTTCGATGAAAAAGCGCCGAATCTCATTGCCAAGTTGGTAACACAAGTAGCATTACCATGCTATATGATTTCAACCATTGTTGGGCGTTTTACGGCAAAAGAGTTGCTTGAAATGCTGCCACAATTGCGTTTTCCAGCGCTTTCAATGGTGATTTTATTAGCTATTGCTGTAGCGGTAGCTCATTTATTCTTGATTGATAAAAAGCATCAGGGCTTATTTGTTTCTATGTTTTTTAATTCTAATACGATTTTTGTGGGACTTCCTATCAATCAAGCACTTTTTGGGGATAAAAGTATTCCTTATGTCTTGGTTTATTACATGTGTAACACGACGTTTTTCTGGACTATAGGGACTTATTTGATTCAAAGAGATGGTCGCAAAGAAGTCACGCTTGATTTGCGAGGAACCTTGAAGAAAATCTTCTCGCCACCACTTATGGGATTCATCATTGGGGTGATTTTGGTTCTTTTAAATATCAAACTCCCAGCTTTCTTATTGAGTGATTTCCAATATTTGGGCAATTTGACCATCCCTTTGTCGATGATTTTCATTGGGATTTCGGTGGCAAATGTAGGGCTGTCACGTTTGCGATTTACCAAAGACAATGTCTTGGTCGTAGTCGGGCGTTTCGTGATTGCTCCGCTTTTGATGTTAATCATTGTCAAACACACCCAAATGCCACAATTGATGAAAGAAGTCTTTATTATTCAATCAGCCATGCCAGTCATGACCAATGCACCTGTTGTGGCTAAACTTTACGGAGCAGATAGTGACTATGCAGCTATCATGGTAACCGAATCAACTATTTTGACTATGGTTGTCATTCCAATTCTAATGCTCTTATTGAACGTTTTATAAATATCATTAGCATTCCAAAAATCTAATAATTGGGATGCTTTTTTAAAACAAAAAGCCTAGCTGGAGTAGCTAGACTTTAAGGAGATTATGAAAAAGATACATTCATCTAAATTGGGAGTTCTAGATGAACGTCAAACTAGCAAAGCTAGTTGTGAAAGTTTTAGGAATGATTATAGTATAAGAGGAGTGGCTTAAAGTAAGCTTAAGGAGAAATTTTTTCTTCTTTTTGAAACATCTTTAAGAGCCAAATGGAGGCTCAAGATGTGGTATAATAAAGCCATGGAAAACAAGAAGAAATTATTATTAATTGACGGGTCATCCGTTGCTTATCGTGCCTTTTTTGCACTTTACAATCAGATTGATCGCTTTAAAAACCGTGCTGGTCTGCACACCAATGCCATCTATGGTTTTCACCTCATGCTCAATCATTTATTAGAAAGAATTCAGCCAACGCACGTCTTGGTAGCTTTTGATGCGGGAAAAACGACTTTCCGTACAGAAATGTACAAAGATTACAAAGCTGGTCGTGCTAAAACACCAGATGAATTCCGTGAACAATTGCCATACATTCGTGAAATGTTAACAGCGCTTGGTATCAATTGGTATGAATTGGAAAACTATGAAGCTGATGACATCATCGGAACATTGGATAAATTGGCTGAAAATGAAGATGAGTACGACGTAACCATTGTCAGTGGGGATAAAGACCTTATCCAATTAGCGGATAACAACACAACTGTTGAAATTTCTAAAAAAGGTGTGGCTGAGTTTGAAGAATTCACCCCAACTTACCTTATGGAAAAAATGGGGATTACGCCAAAACAATTCATCGACCTTAAAGCCCTTATGGGTGATAAATCCGATAATATTCCTGGTGTTACCAAAGTTGGTGAAAAAACAGGTCTAAAACTTCTCTTAGAATACGGCAGCCTTGAAGGTGTTTACGAAAACATCGACGGCATGAAGAAATCTAAGATGAAAGAAAACTTGATTAATGATAAAGAGCAAGCTTTCTTATCTAAGACCTTGGCGACAATTAACATCACAGCGCCGATTGCGATTGGTTTAGATGATATTAATTACAGCGGACCAGACTTAAAAAAACTTGTGCCATTTTATGATGAAATGGGCTTCAAACAGTTTAAAGACAATCTTGGTGCTACTAAGAAACAAGAAAAATTCGATGTTTCCTACACTGAAGTGGATAGCTTGAGTGCAGACATGTTCACAGATGATCAATTTTTCTATTTTGAAATCTTAGGTGATAATTATCATATTGAAAATATCATTGGTTTTGCTTGGGGAAATGACAAGGCGATTTATGCATCAACAAATCTTGAGTTGCTTAAGGACGATTTGTTCAAAGCAGCGCTAGCTAAACCAATCAAGACTTATGATTTCAAACGTAGCAAAGTGCTTCTTAGCCATTTAGGAATTGATTTGCCTGCGCCAGCATTTGACAGCCGCTTGGCAAAATACCTCTTGTCAACCGTGGATGACAATGAATTATCAACGATTGCTCGTCTTTACACAGAGTATGTTCTTGATAGCGATGAAGCTGTTTATGGTAAAGGGGCTAAACGCGCCGTGCCAGATAAGGCTGTTCTTCTTAGCCACTTGGCTCGTAAGATTGTTGTTTTGAACCACTCTGAAAAAGCCATGCTAGACAAGCTGACAGAGCATCAACAAGCAAGCCTTCTCTTTGATATGGAACAACCTCTTGCAAACGTTCTTGCTAAGATGGAAATCGCTGGTATTTCGGTTAAGAAAGAAACGCTGCAAGACATGGAAAAAGCCAACCAAGCTGTTATTGATGAGTTGACACAAGAAATCTATGATTTAGCTGGTATGGAATTTAACATTAATTCACCAAAACAATTGGGAGAATTGCTTTTTGACAAGATGCAATTGCCAACAAGCTACACTAAGAAGACTAAGACAGGCTATTCCACAGCGGTAGATGTCTTGGAACGCTTGGCACCAATCTCACCAATCGTATCTAAGATTTTAGAATACCGCCAAATCGCCAAACTTCAATCAACTTACATCGTTGGTTTGCAAGATTTTATCTTGAAAGATGGCAAAATTCATACGCGTTATTTGCAAGATTTGACACAAACAGGTCGCTTGTCTAGTGTTGACCCTAACTTGCAAAACATTCCAGTGCGTTTGGAACAAGGTCGCTTGATTCGTAAGGCATTTGTCCCAGAAACAGCAGACGAAGTCCTTCTAAGTTCTGACTACTCACAAATCGAGTTACGCGTGCTTGCTCACATTTCAAATGATGAACATTTGATTGCAGCTTTCCGTGAGGGAGCAGATATCCACACGTCAACAGCCATGCGTGTCTTCGGCATTGAAAAACCAGAAGACGTCACACCAAATGACCGTCGTAACGCAAAAGCAGTAAACTTCGGTATTGTTTACGGTATTTCAGACTATGGTCTTGCTAATAACTTGGGTATTCCACGTAAAGTTGCTAAACAATACATCGAGACTTACTTCGAACGCTATCCAGGTATTAAAGACTACATGGAGCGCGTGGTGCGTGATTCTAAAGCTAAAGGTTATGTTGAAACGCTCTTCCACCGTCGTCGTGAATTGCCAGATATCAATGCTCGTAATTTCAACGTGCGTCAATTTGCTGAGCGTACAGCCATTAATTCGCCAATTCAAGGTAGCGCAGCCGATATTCTCAAAATTGCTATGATTAACCTTGATAAAGCTTTAGTTGAAGGTAAATTCAAGACAAAAATGCTTCTACAAGTACACGATGAAATCATCCTTGAAGTGCCAAAAGACGAGCTAGAAGCTATCGAAAAATTAGTTAAAGAAACCATGGAATCAGCCATCGAACTTTCAGTCCCACTAGTGGCAGATGAAAGTGCAGGCCAAACATGGTACGAAGCAAAATAAAAAAATGAAAAGGAAGTGACTGATACAGTCATTTCCTTTTTGCTAGGCAGAAAATCAATGATTTGCTATACTTAAGAAAGATGCAATAAAAGGAGGCAGCTAAATGACATCGTTTCAAAATCCTAGCCAAGATGTGATTGCATCTTATCTTAAAAATGCTAAAACCATTGCTGTTGTGGGACTTTCCGAGCGTGAAAATAGTCCAGCTTACGGTGTTTCTAAGGTGATGCAAGAAGCAGGTTATACGATTATCCCAGTTAACCCACGTTTAGCGGGTGAGAAGGTACTTGGTGAGACAGCCTATGCTAGACTCCAAGACATTCCCGTTCACGTTGATATCGTTGATGTTTTCAGACGAAGTGAGTTTCTCCCAGAAGTTGCCAAAGATTTTATCGAAACGGATGCTGATATTTTTTGGGCTCAGCTAGGTCTAGAAAGCCAAGAAGCTGCAGAGATTCTACAAGCTACTGGACGTGATAAAATCGTTATGAACAAGTGTATTAAGATTGAATACCAAGGCTTGAAAAAGTTTTTTGAAAATAACAGTGAAAATGAGGAGGTTCTTTCGAAATGAATTTTCTCATTCTTTATTGGCTAAAAATGCTAGATTAGTAGTCTTTTTGGGAAAAATAGTTAACTTTTACCTCGAAAACTTGAAATCGTCAGATTTTTATAAAAAATGAATGAGCATGTCAGGATCACTGACAGATAAACTATGTTATAATGACCTTAATAAATAGAACAGGAGAGCCATAATGGACATTCATACCCATCACCGTCCTTTGGATGCCTATGAAAATGTCATTGAGCATCTCAAAAGAAAGCACATTCGTATCACGGAGACTCGTAAAGCCATTATCGCTTATATCATAAATAGCTATGAGCACCCAAGTGCTGAGAAAATTTATAAAGACCTTTTGCCAGAACATCCAAATATGAGTTTGGCGACTGTTTACAATAACATGAAAGTCTTGGTTAAAGAAGGTTTTGTTGCTGAATTAAAAGTGACTAACGACCCAATAACCTACTATGACTTCATGGGTCACCAGCACATTAATATCGTTTGTAAATATTGTGGCGATATTGCAGACTTTATGGATGTTGATGCTATTGATATTGGAAAAGAAGCTTATGAACAAACTGGCTACATGATTACTAAGGTTCAATTGACAGCCTACGGTATTTGTCCAAAATGCCAAGAAAAGCTCAAAGCAGCCGGCGAACCTTTCATGGCTTACCGAGAAGATAATAAATAAAGAGTTTGGGAAAATTTCCAGGCTCTCTTTTTAATCATAAAAAATCCCCAGTATTACTGGAGATTTTTTGCTTGTTAATGATTTATTATTCTGCTTTATCTAGCAAATCTTCATAGAAGAAAAGTGTAGCAGTTGTAGTGTATGGAAGTGTATAGAAATGAAGCAAGCCAAATGTTAGGCCAGTCAAGATATACCAACCGATGAAGCTAAATTGTAAGCAGAAGTAGCGCCATTTGTTGCCAGTCATTAATTCTGTACTCTTGTTGATAACACTACGTGGACCTTCATAAGTGCCATTTTGAATAGCGTCATAAAGGACGTATGTTGTCATGCTATATGAGTATTGTTTGATGATTGAAAGAGCAAAACCTGCAACCATAAGAACAAATCCAATGATAGTGACAAAGATGCCACCATTAGAATTATTTGAAGTAGTTGCTGTAACTCCTGCAACAAAGATGATAGAACCCACAATACCGATTAAAGACCATAGGAATAGGAACACCCATTTGACAATAGCAGTCACTACATATTTTCCAAATATTTCATTTGAGAAAACACGCATGTTGTCTCCCACTTCAACATAGTCACGTTTGTGGCGAATAACATCAAGCACGGCGTAACTTGCTGAAGCAAGGAATAATGCAGACAGAATTGAAACAATACCTGGAACAGATGCAGTAGCATTAACTGTAGTACCATTAATATGATATGTTTCTGTATAGCTAATTGAAATTGTTAAAATAGCTAAAATGATAGAAACAAGAAACAATTGGTACTTACCAGAGAGAGTTTTCAAAAATTCTCTAGCTTTTTGACGAGTTTCTGAAGCTTTCATAATATGAACCTCCTTAAAAAATTCCGTAAAATGTATTACTTCCAGGCTTTCATTATATCACATTGTATTAGAGAAGTCACACGATAAGAGGTAAACATGACAAAAAATGTGATTTTTGGTAAAATCGTAAAGGTTGCGCTATTTAAGCAATGCATTGTAAAAATCTGGAAGTTTTTTCAGATTTTCTCAGTCTGATTACTGTTTAATCATGACGATAATAAAAAATGCCCACAACTGTTTTTTGTGATAGCAAGGAGAAAAAAGATGACAGATTATCCGATTAAATATCGTTTAATTAAAAAAGAAAAACACACAGGTGCTCGTCTGGGTGAAATTATCACACCACACGGCACATTTCCAACACCAATGTTCATGCCTGTTGGAACACAAGCCACAGTTAAGACACAATCACCAGAAGAACTCAAAGAAATGGGTTCAGGTATCATTTTGTCAAACACTTACCACTTATGGTTGCGACCTGGTGATGAATTAATCGCTCGTGCTGGTGGTCTTCACAAATTCATGAATTGGGACCAAGCTATTTTGACAGATAGCGGTGGTTTCCAAGTGTATTCACTGGCTGAGACACGTAATATTACCGAAGAAGGGGTTACCTTTAAAAACCACCTCAATGGTCAAAAAATGTTCTTGTCACCAGAAAAAGCTATCTCAATCCAAAATAACTTGGGTTCAGATATCATGATGAGTTTTGACGAATGCCCACAATTCTATCAACCATACGATTACGTTAAAAAATCAATTGAACGTACAAGCCGCTGGGCTGAACGTGGTTTGAAAGCTCACCGTCGTCCGCACGACCAAGGACTTTTTGGTATCGTTCAAGGTGCTGGTTTCAAAGACCTTCGTCGTCAATCAGCTAATGATTTGGTAAGTATGGATTTCCCAGGTTACTCAATTGGTGGACTTGCTGTTGGTGAATCACACAAAGAAATGAATGCCGTGCTTGATTTCACAGTGCCAATGTTGCCAGAAAATAAACCACGTTACCTTATGGGCGTTGGAGCACCAGACAGCTTGATTGATGGTGTTATCCGCGGTGTCGACATGTTTGACTGTGTGCTTCCAACACGTATCGCTCGTAACGGAACATGTATGACAAGTGAAGGGCGTTTGGTTGTTAAAAATGCTGCTTACGCAGAAGACTTTACACCACTTGATCATGATTGTGATTGCTACACATGTCGCAACTACACACGTGCTTATATCCGTCATCTTCTTAAAGCTGATGAAACCTTTGGTCTTCGTTTGACAAGTTACCATAACCTTTACTTCCTTGTAAACTTGATGAAAAAAGTTCGTCAAGCTATCATGGATGATAATCTTTTGGAATTCCGTGAAGATTTCTTTGAACGTTATGGCTACAACCGTAGCGCCCGTAATTTCTAATAACTACAGAGTCTAGTACGGCTTTTGTTCTAGGCTTTTTTAGTTTTAGTGATATTAGTTTTTAAAAAGTGTTAACCTAATCGAAAAAATAAGTTGACTAAAAATAAATGAAGTAGTAAACTTTGTTAAAAGGTTGGTGATGATTATGATTTATGGAATTGGACTTGATAGTGAGGGAAGATGCCTGCATTATCATACAAAGTGTGATGTCGTTGCCCTAAAATGTAATAAATGTAAGGAATATTTTGTTTGCTATCAGTGTCACAATCAGTTGCAAAATCACCCTTTTAAATTAGTGTCAAAAGAAGATGTAGCGCCCGTCATTCGTGGGAGCTGTCGTCATTTTTTAACTTTTGCTGAGTATAAAAAGGGAGCTTGTCCGTATTGTCACCATGCCTTTAATCCGAAGTGCCAGGTGCACGAGACCATTTATTTTAAGGAGTTGTTTATGAAAAACGTGAGAGATTTGCTCTACATTGCGATGATGTCAACGATTTTAGTGATTTTGGGATTCATTCCTGCTATACCTTTGGGCTTTATTCCAGTTCCGATTGTGTTGCAAAATTTGGGAGTTATGCTGGCTGGAATTTTATTGGGTTGGAAAAAGGGAACCTTGTCGATTCTTTTATTTGATCTTTTAGGGATGTTCATTCCAGCATTTTCAGGTAGCACTTTTTTTACTGTTTTTGCTGGACCAACGCTTGGCTATGTCATTGCTTGGTTGTTTGTGCCGATGGTAATTTCAGGAATTTTGGCCATTTTTAAAAAGACAAGCTTTGTGGTAAATCTTATTGCCATTTTACTTGGTGGCATGATTTTTGTGGATGTTGTTGGTGCGGTTTATTTGTCAGTTTACACACATACGCCGTTAGTAGCTTCGCTTTTATCAAATCTAGCTTTTATTCCAGGAGATACGATTAAATCAGTTGTTGCAGCAATGATTGCCTATAAATTCAAAGATAAATTAATTCCGTCTCAAGTAGCGTGTTAAGTGATTTACCTTTTTGAAAAAAGATTTCATTTTTTGTTATAATGTGAGTAAGTAATACTAGAGAAGGAGTCTACTATGAAACTTACAACACTTGGTTGCTGGGGCGCATACCCTTACAAAGACGGCGGAACAACTTCATATCTTGTTACAAGTGAAGATGGCTTTCAATTGCTTATGGATTGCGGAAGCCGCGCTGTCACAGAACTCGAAAAAGAAATTAGTCCACTTGACTTGGATGCGGTGATTATTTCACATTATCATCCTGACCATGTTGCTGATTTAGGCGTGCTACGCCATTATTTCCAACTATATCCCAAACATCTCTGGGAGCCTAAAATTTTGCCAATCTACGGACATACCGAAGATGAGCAAGAATTTGCTAAACTGACTTTAGACGGTGTTTCTCAAGGGAAAGCTTATGATGTCAACGGCGTTGAGAAGGTTGGTCCATTCGACATTACCTTTATCAAAACTGTTCACCCTGTTCCTTGCTACGCTTTTCGTATTGTCGAACGTGCAACAGGGCAAACACTTGTTTTCACTGGTGATACAGGCTATTTTGAAGGTTTGGATAAATTTGCTGCAGGTGCTGACCTTTTCTTGGCAGATGTTTACCTTTATGCAGGAAATGAAAATCACCCAGCGCATTTGACAACCAAAGAAGCAGGGCAAATTGCCAAAGCTGCAGGTGTGAAATCACTTGTTTTGACACACACACCACCAGTTCCACCACAAGGCATCTCTGCTGAAAACCACCTTCAAGTGCTCAAAGAAGAAGCACAAGGTTTTGCTGCAGATGTTCCTGTTGATTTGGCAGAGCCTCACAAATCGTGGCAAATTGGGAAGCTCTAATGGCTGAATTTACACAGGAAGAAAAAGAGTTTTTCATGCGAGAAGCGCTTAAGGAAGCGCAAAAATCGCTAGAAAAAGAAGAAATTCCAATTGGCTGTGTTATTGTCAAAGATGGTGAGATTATTGGACGTGGGCATAATGCGCGTGAAGAGCGGCAAAAGGCTATTTTACACGCTGAAATCATGGCGATTGATGATGCCAATGAAAACGAAGGCAATTGGCGTTTGCTAGATAGCACCCTATTTGTGACCATTGAGCCTTGCGTGATGTGTAGCGGAGCTATTGGGCTTGCCCGCATTCCGCAAGTGATTTATGGGGCTGCCAATCAAAAATTCGGCGGTGCTGGAAGTCTTTACGACATTTTGACAGATGTTCGTCTTAATCATCGTGTGGAGGTTGAGACGGGTATTCTCGAGGCTGAATGTGCAGGTATCATGCAAGATTTTTTCCGTAAAAACCGTGAAAAGAAAAAAGCAGCTAAGCAAGCTGCCAAAGAACAGCTTTAGTTTGCATAATCTAGAAATTATGATATAATATTCTTCGGAGCAACATCTGCGCGTGAAGTGGGTCAGGGGAGGAATCCAGCAGCCCTAAGCGATTGTAGGTGTGTGCTCTTTTTGTATATAAAACTAAAACCCTTTGACATATTCGTTTCAGAGGGTTGCTTTTTATTTAAGAGACTAAAAGGGGCGAATAGGGGCAGGAATTAAAATATTTTAATCATGTTTAATCATTTAGATAAATCAAGTGTCATCTGTGTTGTGACGTGGCTATAACTGTAAAAATTGGTGGAATTTTCATCACAAGATGGTTGTTTCATGAAAGTTTTCAGCAACTTGGTAAACGCTTTATTTAATTGAGATAATTTAGTAAAAATCATTGAAAAATCATGCATAAAAGAGTAATATAGAAGAGAAATTTAATTTTTTGAGGAGTATTGTAATGACACATATTAAATTTGATTATTCAAAACTTTTGGGTCAATTCGTCGAACAAGAAGAAATCGACTTCATGCAACCACAAGTCAACGCTGCTGACGAATACTTGCGCAAAGGTACAGGTCCAGGTTCTGACTTCATTGGTTGGTTAGACCTTCCTGAAAACTACGACAAAGAAGAATTTGCGCGTATCCAAAAAGCTGCTGCTAAAATCCAATCAGACAGCGAAGTTCTTGTTGTTATCGGTATCGGTGGTTCTTACCTTGGAGCTCGTGCGGCTATCGACTTCTTGAGCAACCACTTCTATAACCTACAAGCATCTGCAGAACGTAAAGGTCCACAAATCCTTTACGCTGGTAACTCAATTTCTTCAACTTACCTTGCAGACCTTGTTGAATATGTTAAAGATAAAGATTTTTCAGTAAACGTTATCTCTAAATCTGGTACAACAACTGAACCAGCTATCGCTTTCCGTGTATTCAAAGAACTTTTGATTGAAAAATACGGTCAAGAAGAAGCCAACAAACGTATCTATGCTACAACTGATAAAGCTAAAGGTGCTGTTAAAGTTGAAGCTGTTGCTAACGATTGGGAAACATTTGTTGTTCCAGATAACGTTGGTGGACGTTTCTCAGTATTGACTGCCGTAGGTCTTCTTCCAATCGCTGCCGCTGGTATCGACATCGAAGCTCTTATGACTGGTGCTAACGCTGCACGTCAAGAATTGACTTCTGCTGAAATTTCAGAAAACATCGCTTATCAATACGCTGCTATTCGTAACATTCTTTACCGTAAAGGTTATATCACTGAAATCTTGGCTAACTACGAACCATCACTTCAATACTTCGGTGAATGGTGGAAACAATTAGCTGGTGAATCAGAAGGTAAACACCAAAAAGGTATCTACCCAACATCTGCTAACTTCTCAACAGATCTTCACTCACTTGGACAATTCATCCAAGAAGGTTACCGTAACATCTTTGAAACAGTTGTTCGTGTTGATAAACCACGTAAAAACGTTGTTATCCCTGAATTGTCAGAAGATCTTGATGGTCTTGGATACCTTCAAGGTAAAGACGTTGATTTCGTAAACAAAAAAGCAACTGATGGTGTACTTCTTGCTCACACTGACGGTGGAGTACCTAACATGTTCTTGACACTTCCTCAACAAGATGAATTCACTCTTGGTTACACAATCTACTTCTTCGAATTAGCTATCGGTCTTTCAGGTTACCTTAACGCCGTTAATCCATTCAACCAACCAGGTGTAGAAGCATACAAGAAAAATATGTTTGCTCTTCTTGGTAAACCAGGATTTGAAGACTTGTCAGCTGAATTGAACGCACGTCTTTAATTCATCATTAACATAGATAAAAAAGCTTCCGTAAGGGAGCTTTTTTTGCGTGAAAAAATCCTTAAAATTTCCTTAAAAAATTCTCTGAAACCGATTGACAAAATCATATATATACCCGAATTGCTAGTTAATTTCATTGGAAAATAACTAAGTCGTGCTATCCTAATCTTAAACCACTAAGCATTAGAAAGCGCACGACTTATATGACTTATAATAGCACACTTCCAAAAGTTTTTGTTTATTTACTGACAACCATTGAGACGCTTTATCAAACGAGGGTTCCCCTTGAGGTTCAAAACCGAAAGAACGTCCATCTCGCAACATCAGATTGCTTAGTTATCGCTTGTTACCTATGGGGCGTACTGCATTTTGTGAAACGCTTAAAGCTAAGCACCAATTGGCTCAAAGTTTATTTCCTAATTTCCTAGAATATTCTCGCTTTGTCCGCCGTTGTAATACCCTCTTACCGAGTATCCAAGTCATTCGCCAAGCACTCGTCTTTAAAGAGGTTGAAGGAATTAGTGTATCGATTATTGACAGCTTCCCCCTTCCTTTGTGTCAGCCTATTCGTAATTTCAGAAGCAAAGTTCTTGGAGATTATGCAAATGTTGGCTACAATGCTACAAAGGGACAGTACTTCTATGGATATAAATGTCATGCTTTAGTCAGTGAATCAGGCTATGTCATAGACTACACAATTACTCTTGCTTCAATGGCTGATAGTTCAATGACCGAGGAAGTGTTGAGTCAATTTGGGGCACCAACAGTCCTTGGAGATATGGGATATCTAGGTCAGTCACTGCATGATAGGCTGGAATTAAAAGGAATTGATCTAATTACACCTGCCAGGAAGAACATGAAGCAAAAGAAAATCCTTTTCCCTAATTTTTCAAAACGTAGAAAAGTGATTGAGCGAGTTTTCTCTTTTTTGACAAATCTAGGAGCTGAGCGTTGTAAAAGTCGTTCGCCTCAAGGTTTTCAATTGAAATTAGAGATGATACTTTTAGCGTATTCTTTACTGTTAAAATCAGCTAAATCACTGGAACCAGAGACTTTAAGATATTCTATCGGGTATCAAGTCATGGCTAAATAATCAACTAGCAATTCGGGTTACTCAAAACCTTTTTTATATTTAACTTTTCCAATAGTTAACGTTGCCACTAAGCCTAATCCCAATTCTGCTAATACTAAACTTAAATCGTCATCAGCACCTGTTTTGGGAAGCTCTCCTTTAGTTACAGTTGTTTCAAGTTGTAAGCTAGTTGCGCTTAATGAATTTGAAAGACTCGGACTACTTGATACCTTAGAAATTAAGGTCGAAACTTTTGCTTCATTTGAAGATAAATTTGGATTAGTCAACATACTTGAAGATGTTATTGAACCATCTGACTCAGCGGAAGCCAAAATAGCATAGCATGAATCTAGCAAATATGAATTGCTTTTATCACTCCACTCATACTAAAACTTGAATTCTTAGTATCTCTTTGCTGTTACCTTTTCCTTGACTTATATAGTTTACAATTGTAAACTATATATAGATAGAAATTTCAAAGCATTCATTTAGGAGTAAAATATGTCAAATAAAACTCATTCGTCTAATCACGATGAAATGATGTCTGAGCATTATCATAATCATGAAATAATGGATATGGAGCACGAAAACCATGAGATGCACAACATGCACAACATGCACAACATGCACAACATGCACAATATGGATAATATGCATGATATGGACAATATGGATATGATGAATCATGGAGGACACATGATGCATATGGGTGATATGAGTAAAAAGCTCAAAGTGGCTATCATTCTTATGATTCCGCTTCTACTCATTTCACCAATCGCGGGCTTTACTATCCTTAAATTCCCCGGAAGTGAAATTTTGCAACTTATCCTTGGTACAATTATCTTCTTTTACTCTGGGACTCCTTTTTTTAGCGGAGCAAAAGGTGAATTAAAAAGCCGTAAGCCAGCCATGATGATGCTTATTACAATGGGAATTACCGTTGCCTATGCTTATTCTGTTTATGCCACAATCATGAGTTTTAACGGACATATGGGCATGAACTTCTGGTTTGAACTGGCAACATTAATTGTCATTATGCTGATTGGTCATCTGATTGAGATGAAAGCAATCATGGGTGCTGGCGATGCGTTGAAAGATTTAGCAAGCCTTGTTCCCAAAAAAGCTCACTTAAAAAGTGGGAAGGATGTGGAGCTTTCAGAACTAAAAGTTGGCGATTTACTTTTAGTGAAAGAAAATGAGAAAATACCTGCGGATGGCCTTATATTAAGTGAAGCGCTCGTTGATGAGTCAATGATTACTGGTGAAAGCAGAGCAGTCAATAAAAAAATAAATGACCTTGTTTATGGTGGTTCCCTCAATCAAAACCAACCATTTGAGATGAAAGTCACAACCCTTGGAAAAGATTCATTTCTCAATCAAGTGGCCGAATTAGTCAAGAAAGCCCAAACTCAAAAATCTAATTTGGAAAACATGGCAGATAGAGTGGCTGGTTACCTTTTCTATGCTGCACTTATTGTTGGTATCTTTTCATTAGTTTTTTGGACAATTAGTTCTAACTTTAGTTTTGCTCTACTTCTTGCGGTTTCTGTTTTTGTAATTGCATGTCCACATGCTTTAGGTCTTGCGGTTCCACTTGTTGTTTCTCGCCTAACCAGTATTTCTGCTAAAAATGGTTTATTAATTCAAAACAGAACTTCTCTAGAAAAAATAAATACAATTAAATATGCCTTAATGGATAAAACGGGAACATTAACTGACGGTAAGTTTATTGTTCGTAGTGTTATTGATTTTACTGATGAAACAGACATTCTCCAAATCATGGCAGCACTTGAAGGAAGTTCCACTCACCCGATTGCTCAATCAATCGTTTCAGCTGCTAAACCTCTTGAAAATCTAAAAGTTGAAGCGGTTGAAAATATTCCAGGAGTTGGGATTAAAGGACAAGTTAATCAAAACTTTTATCAAATTGTTAACTATAAATATCTTCGTGAAAATCAACTTTCTTATGATGAACAAAAGATTGCTCAATATTTAGATTTAGGTTTAACTGTATCTTTCCTAATCAATGAACAACAAGATGTTTTAGGATTTATTGCCTTAGGAGATTCTCCTAAAGCAGACGCGAAAGCCTTTATTAATGGTTTATTAGCTCAAGGAATTACCCCTGTTATGCTCACGGGTGATAATAAAGAAACTGCTCAAAAAATTGCTAGTGCACTAAATATTCCCGAATTTAGAGCGGAATTAAAACCTGAAGATAAAGCAGAAATTGTGAAAGAGTACCAAAAGAAAGCCGGCGTGCTTTTCATTGGTGATGGTGTCAATGATTCCCCAGCTCTTGCAACTGCTACGATTGGTTTTGCGATTGGAGCAGGAACTTCGGTTGCTATCAGTACCGCTGATGTCGTCCTAGTTAACTCCAATCCAAGTGACGTCCTGGATATGATTAATATCTCCAAACGCATGCTTAGAAAAATGAAACAAAACCTCTGGTTTGGAGCAGGCTATAACATCATTGCTATTCCTGTTGCAGCGGGTATTCTTTATCCATTTACAGGGATTTATATTGATCCTCTCATTGCAGCAGTCCTGATGTCAATCTCAACCGTGATTGTCTCAATCAACGCGATGGGATTGAGGTATGATAAAAAATAGAAGAGCACATGCTCTTCTATTTTTTTCATACTAATTATGAAACTTTTATCATTTAAATAAACCTAAAGATTAACTATGATATCACACAAATACTAATGATTGTAATGATATTTTTTAAATATGGTTTATTTTTAAATGATTTTAGAATCTTTCGTTCATAATCATTTAATTGACTCCCTTTATGAACTAAAAAATAAATATTACCTCTAAGATAACAATGAGCATCAAAAACATCAAAGACTCCTTGAAGTAAATAATCTTTAGTATCTTGAAGCAGTTTTTTTATTTCTAATCTAACCTCATTAGAATCAAGATAAATATCTATATTTTCCATAAACACTTGATAGCTTTTTCCTCTTTTAATTTTTCTTGGCTTTTGTTTAGTAAGGCTTTCAAATCTAACGAGTCCATTTCTTTCATAGTGAACTTCATTCTTCTGTTCTTCGTTCCATCTCTTTCCAGGATCTTGCATCTTTTTAAGATTATTCACAATTTGCTTAGTTTCCCTTGCTTTTTCTTCTCTGCTTCTTTCTTTATTTGTTCTGGGTTTATTCTTATCTTTGATTAAAAATATATCGTCTAAATTTTCTGCCTCTTTATTTTGACTCATTAGTTCTCTTCCTTTTCTAATTACTATTACTTGAAAGGTTGATATCTTTTAGAAAAAAGTAAAGATGTAGCAAATTCCTATAATAATTCTAAGTAAAAATACTAAAAGGTTTCCCAAACTACTATAACTATGATATATAGACAATATTCCCATCACGAATAGAAATAATTTCCACCATTTCCCTCCCCTTTTACCAATACGACTATATGCCACCCACTCTAATACTGGATAAACTGACATTGCAACTATCCCCACTAGTGCTATTACAAAAGGAGAATACCCAGTAAAAGAATACAAATTATTTACCCGAATTGCTAGTTAATTTCATTGGAAAATAACTAAGTCGTGCTATCCTAATCTTAAACCACTAAGCATTAGAAAGCGTACGACTTATATGACTTATAATAGCACACTTCCAAATGTTTTTGTTTATTTACTGACAACCATTGAGACGCTTTATCAAATGAGGGTTCCCCTTAAGGTTCAAAACCGAAAGAACGTCCATCTCGCAACATCAGATTGCTTAGTTATCGCTTGTTACCTATGGGGCGTACTGCATTTTAGTGAAACGCTTAAAGCTAAGCACCAATTGGCTCAAAGTTTATTTCCTAATTTCCTAGAATATTCTCGCTTTGTCCGCCGTTGTAATGCCCTCTTACCGAGTATCCAAGTCATTCGCCAAGCACTCGTCTTTAAAGAGGTTGAAGGAATTAGTGTATCGATTATTGACAGCTTCCCCCTTCCTTTGTGTCAGCCTATTCGTAATTTCAGAAGCAAAGTTCTTGGAGATTATGCAAATGTTGGCTACAATGCTACAAAGGGACAGTACTTCTATGGATATAAATGTCATGCTTTAGTCAGTGAATCAGGCTATGTCATAGACTACACAATTACTCTTGCTTCAATGGCTGATAGTTCAATGACCGAGGAAGTGTTGAGTCAATTTGGGGCACCAACAGTCCTTGGAGATATGGGATATCTAGGTCAGTCACTGCATGATAGGCTGGAATTAAAAGGAATTGATCTAATTACACCTGCCAGGAAGAACATGAAGCAAAAGAAAATCCTTTTCCCTAATTTTTCAAAACGTAGAAAAGTGATTGAGCGAGTTTTCTCTTTTCCAGTTACTGCTTTGGCATCTGGAGGAGCAGATGTGGTTCAATATTTTGGCTTTGCTCTAAATTTGTCACAGCAAATAGCTTATTTATTTGGTGAAGAAGAGTTATTTAGCGGAGATTATAATCAACTACCAGAGGAAGCACGAATTCGTATTGTTGCCTATCTAGGCATTATGTTTGGAGCAGGCGGTTCATCTGCCTTAATTGCTAATGTATCTAAAACGGCCGGAAAAAAATCTTGGGAAAAAAGTAGCACAACAAGCCTTAACCAAGACTGCTTGGTATCCGCTTGTTAAGAAAATAGGTAGCATCATAGGATTTAAAATTACGAAACAAAGTATCGGGAAATCAATTACTAAAGTAATTCCAGTAATTGGTGGAGTGATTTCTGGGGGTCTAACTTATATGACATTTAAACCAATGGGAAATAAATTAGTCGATACATTTGTAGGATTTATTGGACGGAAAAATTTCAGAAGATTTTTCGGGAATGAATGAGTATAGAGGAGACTTTAGACAAAAGATGGCTAAAGACGTGGAAGATATTGATGGATAATTTACAGAATTAGCTGGTGAATAAAAGTTATTTTGTATTTTAATAATACCTAATCACTCAGTTTTTTACTGAGTGATTTTTTAATAAAATTCCTTTCCAAATTTTCTGAATATTTGTTATAATAATATACAATTAACTAATTTTGAATTGGAAGGAGTAGGGTGTTTGGCTTGGAAAGTCTTGGTATCAGGATTCTCCTAGGTCTTTAAAACGCTCTGGGTATCTTAAATATGACTGCACAAAAAATGACTGCTCAAGAAATTATCGCATTTATCGGAAATGCTGAGAAAAAAACAAATGTTAAAGTGACATTTGAAGGTGAATTAGCAGCAGCTGTTCCAGAAAGTGTCATTAAGCTTGGTAATGTGCTTTTTGGTGATTGGAAAGACATTGAGCCACTTTTGGCAAACTTGACTGAAAATAAAGATTATGTTGTTGAACAAGATGGTCGTAATTCAGCTGTGCCATTGCTTGATAAACGCTGTATTAACGCTCGTATCGAACCGGGGGCTATCATTCGTGACCAAGTGACAATCGAAGACAATGCGGTTGTTATGATGGGAGCTGTGATTAATATTGGTGCTGAAATCGGTGCAGGAACAATGATTGACATGGGTGCTGTTCTTGGTGGTCGTGCCATTGTTGGTAAAAATAGCCATATCGGTGCAGGTGCTGTTCTTGCAGGTGTAATTGAACCAGCTTCAGCTGACCCTGTGCGTATCGGAGACAACGTCCTTGTCGGTGCTAATGCGGTCGTTATCGAAGGGGTTCAAGTCGGTAATGGTTCTGTTGTTGCTGCGGGAGCTATTGTTACCAAAGATGTACCTGAAAATGTTGTTGTAGCAGGTGTTCCAGCGCGTGTCATCAAAGAAATTGATGCCAAAACACAACAAAAAACAGCACTCGAAGACGCTTTGCGTAATTTGTAATAAAGGAAGTAAAGGCTTGAGAACTTCTCTCAAGCTTTTAAAAAATAAAGGAAAAAATATGACTTTAGATTTAGTTAATATCCGCCGTGATTTGCACCAGATTCCTGAAATTGGTTTGGAAGAATTTAAAACACAAGCTTATCTTTTGGAGCGTATTGCAGAAATTACGGCTGGAAAAGGTTTTGTAGAGCAACGTACTTGGCGAACTGGGATTCTTGTCTTTTTAAATGGCTCAGCTCCTGAAAAGACGATTGGTTGGCGAACAGATATTGATGCTTTGCCTATTGTAGAAGAAACTGGGTTGGCGTTTGCTAGCCAGCATGAGGGGCGTATGCATGCTTGCGGGCATGACATGCACATGACCGTTGCGCTTGGTTTACTTAATGAATTGGTGCAAGTACAGCCTAAAAATAATTTACTCTTTCTTTTCCAACCAGCAGAGGAAAATGAAGCAGGCGGCATGCTCATGTATCAAGATAATGCCTTTGGTGATTGGAAACCAGATGAATTTTATGGACTTCATGTTCGCCCTGATTTCAAGGTTGGTGATATTGCGACCAATACCTCAACATTGTTTGCAGGAACTTGCGAAGTGCTGGTGACTTTTAAAGGAAAAGGAGGACATGCTGCTTTTCCACATGAAGCAAATGATGCTTTGGTTGCTGCGTCGTATTTTGTCACGCAGATTCAGACAATTGTCAGTCGAAATGTCGACCCGATTCAAGGTGGCGTCGTCACTTTTGGGTCATTTCATTCGGGGACAACGAATAATGTCATTGCAGAAATAGCGCAGCTGCACGGTACTATTCGTACTTTGACGCAAGACATGAGCCTTTTAATTCAAAAACGTATAACTGAGATTGCTAAAGGAGTAGCAGCAAGTTTTGGAATGGAAGTAGAGGTCAATTTGAAACAGGGCGGTTATCTCCCTGTGGAAAATAATCCCGAATTGGCGCGTGAGGCTATGGACTTCTTCAGAAATCGCGAAGCTGTACATCTGATTGACTGCTTACCAGCTATGACTGGAGAAGATTTTGGGTATTTGTTAAATAAAATTCCAGGAGTGATGTTCTGGTTAGGCGTTGAAACACCTTACGCTCTTCACCATCCTAAGATGAGTCCAAATGAAGCAGCCCTTTCGTTTGCGGTTAGTGAAATCTCAGCTTTCTTGAAAGAAAAAGTAAGTCATTAAAAAGGTAGCAAGTTTTTAGTCTTGCTCCCTTTTTTGTATTTGAAAAATAAAAAAAGCCGCTATTGGGAGCTAGCGGCTTAAAAAGGGAAGGACATGATTTTTCAATCATGTCCAGGAGATTTATGAAAAGGGAATAACTCCAAAAGAGCCAATTCCCAGCGGTTTGGGAGAACCGCTATTTAGGATAGATATAGTATATCTGAGAAACCTTAAAAAAACCTCAAAGTAAATTTTAAGGTTTTTGCTGAGTAAAATCTCGGTTTTGTGTTATCATAAAAGCATGGAAAAAGTAGCCTTACGAAAGAGTATCATTACTCATTTAAAATATCAAGATAGAAAAGAAAAAGCCTTGAAAGATAAGGCTTTATTAGATGATTTACTAGCATCTTCTGCTTATCAAAAAGCGGATACTATTGCAACTTATTTAGCTTTTGATTTTGAGTACAATACTGAATTGTTGATTAAACAAGCTCAAAAAGATGGCAAAACTATTTTAGTTCCAAAAACTCATCCACACGGCAAAATGATTTTTTGTCTTTATGATGTGGATAACTTGGTGAAAAACTCATTTGGTTTGTGGGAACCTGCTGGTGATCAAGCTGTGGATAAGTCAAAAATTGATTTGATTCATGTACCAGGTGTTGGTTTTAACCAAGATGGTTTTCGAATTGGATATGGAGCTGGCTATTATGACAGGTATTTAGCGGATTATAAAGGCAAAACGATCAGTACGATTTATGAGTGTCAGAAAGCAGAGTTTCAGCCAGACAGTCATGATGTCGCTGTTATGGAGGTATTTAGTCGATGAAAAACGTTATTAAAGAAAGTCCAGTGACGATTTTTTTGCTGGCTCTAACGACTTTGGTTTTTATAGCCATGCAGGTGATTTATTTTGGAAATGCCACATCTAACCAAGCTATTTTTAATACTGGCGGGATGTATGGTGCTTACGTTAGTTTATTTCCAAGTCAATTGTGGCGCTTAGTGACACCGATATTTGTCCATATCGGTTGGGAGCATTTCTTTTTCAATGCTTTAACGCTATATTTTGTTGGTCAAATAGCAGAGCAGATCTGGGGACATCACAAATTTTTAGCCTTGTATGTTCTATCAGGAATTGTTGGTAATATCTTTACGCTTTTCTTTACGCCAAACGTGATTGCTGCGGGTGCTTCAACGTCGCTTTTTGGTGTTTTTGCGGCGATTATGGTCGCAGGGTATTTTGGAAGAAATCCTTATTTGAAAGAACTTGGAAGAAATTATCAAGCTTTGATTATTGTGAATCTGATTTTTAACTTATTTACTCCAAGTATTGGAATTGCTGGTCATATTGGCGGTCTTGTTGGTGGTGTCTTATGTGCCATCTTTTTACCGACACTTGTGGAGAAAAACATGTTTAAACCGTGGCAACGTTGGTTGGCAGCAGCGACTTATGTTGGGTTAAGTCTTTTCTTGATTGTCCTGGCTTTACATTAAAGTTATAATAAAAAAGTTCCTCTAGACTTTGTCTAGAGGAACTTTTTTATGTTATAGTATATTATTTAGACTCTTTTTTAGTTGATTCAGCTTCCAATTTTTTACCCAAATCGATAAGATATTGTTTCATGTTATCTTTGATTTGTGGGTGTTGAAGCGCATAGTCAATAGAAGTTTTCATGAAGCCGAATTTATCACCGACATCATAGCGATCACCGTTAAATTGACGTGCAAAAACACGTTGTGTTTTGTTCAAAGTGTCGATAGCATCTGTCAATTGGATTTCATTACCAGCTCCAGGTTTTTGTGCTTCAAGAATATTGAAGATTTCTGGAGTAAGAAGGTAGCGACCGATGATAGCAAGATCACTAGGTGCATCTTCAGGTGCTGGTTTTTCAACAAATGTTTCAACACTGTAAAGACCGTCTTTTCCTTCGCCTTGAGGTGCGATAACGCCGTAAGATGAAACTTCTTCGTGTGGCACATGCATAACAGCGATTGTTGATGCATGTGTGTTTTCATAGTCGTTAATCAATTGTTTTGTAAGTGGTACAGCTTTATCGTTGTTGATATCCATAAGGTCATCACCAAGCATAACGACAAATGGTTCGTTGCCTACAAAAGCTTTGGCTTGAAGGACAGCATCACCAAGTCCACGAGGGTGACTTTGACGGATGAAGTGAAGATTAATGGCTGTAGTGTCATTAACGAGTTTAAGAAGATCAGTTTTCCCTTTGTGTTCCAAATTGTATTCTAATTCGAAGTTTGAGTCAAAGTGGTCTTCGATAGAACGTTTTGATTTACCAGTAACAACCAAGATTTCTTCAATACCTGATTTTAAGGCTTCTTCAACGATAAACTGAATGGTTGGTTTATCAACAATTGGAAGCATCTCTTTAGCGAGTGCTTTTGTAGCTGGCAAGAAACGAGTTCCAAGACCAGCTGCGGGAATAACGGCTTTTCTAACTTTTCTCATATTCATACGAGAACTCCTTTTCATAAATAAAACTATGCTGAATTAAATTATACTATAATTCTAATTTTAGTGCCATTCGTTTTCTGAACGGAAGTCGTTTGACATCATGCCAAGAATGCTATCACGAACATCAGCACCTTCGTAGATGACTTTGTAGATAGCAGTTGTGATTGGCATGTAGACATCCAATTCTTTAGCTAACTCATAGGCAACTTTAGTTGTTGAAATCCCTTCGATAACCATTCCCATATTTTTCTCGATGTCTTCGATTTTTTCACCGCGACCAAGAGCATCACCAGCTCGCCAGTTACGAGAGTGAACAGATGTTCCTGTTACGATAAGGTCACCAACACCAGAAAGGCCACTGTAAGTGAGTGGGTTAGCTCCCAATTTAACCCCGAGACGTGTGATTTCAGCAAGTCCACGTGTGATAACGGCTGCTTTAGCATTGTCACCGAAACCAAGACCGTGAAGTGCACCAGCTCCAACAGCGATGATGTTTTTAAGCGCACCAGCTGTTTCCACACCAATAACATCAGTATTAGTGTAAAGACGGAAGTAATTGTTGCTAAAGAGTTTTTGAACGTATTTAGCAGCTTCATGATCTTTAGAAGCGGCAGTGATCAAGGTAATGTCTCGAACAATTGTTTCTTCAGCGTGGCTTGGTCCAGAGACAACGACGATTTCAGAGCGCAATTCGGCAGGAATTTCTTCCTCAAGAATTGTTGAAAGACGTTCGTGTGTTCCAGGTTCAAGACCTTTAGAAGCGTGCATGATAACAGCTTTGTGATCAAGTGTTTCAGCGACTTGTTTAGCGACCAAACGTGTTACTTTTGTTGGGACAACAAATAAGATAGCATCAACGTCTGTAAGTGCTTCTTTCAATTCAAGTGTCGCTTTGATATCTTCAGAGATTGTAATGTCTTTGAAGTAGCGAGTGTTAGTATGTTTCGTATTTAATTCTTCGATTTGTTCTGGGATATTTCCCCATAGACAAACTTCATGTCCATTGTCGTTTAATACTTGTGCAAGAGCGGTTCCCCAAGAACCAGGCCCTAAGACAGCAACTTTTTGTCTTGTCATTTTTACTCCTCTCTTAAACGAGCAAGATTACAATCTCCATTATATCATAAGACAGCTCTGTTTGTCTTTGTTTATAAAAAACAGGTGATAATTATCATTTTTTGCTCTATTTTAATTAGAAATCTTTGTCATTTTTTTGAAAAATAACTTATGGTATAATGGGGTGACCTCATCAGTACTGGAAAGGAAGACTATTTTTGTGATTGATTTAGAAGAGATTTTATCACGAATGAATCCCAATCAAAAAATCAACTATGACCGTGTCATGCAACAAATGGCTAAACGTTGGGCGCAAGAAGAAGTAAGACCTAAAATTCTTGTTCACGTTTGTTGTGCGCCGTGTTCAACTTATACATTAGAATATTTGACGCAATACGCTGATGTGACGGTTTATTTTGCGAATTCTAATATTCACCCAAAGGATGAGTATCTTCGCCGTGCTTATGTGGTGCAAAAATTTATCTCAGAATTTAATGAAAAAACAGGAAATACGGTTGATTTCATCGAAGCACCTTATGACCCATCTGAATATTTTCAAAAGGTTCATGGCTTAGAAGAAGAGCCTGAAGGTGGGGAACGTTGTACGGCTTGTTTTGATTATCGTTTGGACAAGGCTGCGCAAAAAGCAGTTGAGCTTGGCTATGACTATTTTGCTAGTGCTTTAACAATCAGCCCGCACAAAAATTCCCAAGTCATTAACAGTGTCGGTGTCGAGGTCCAAAAGGTTTATGCGACTAAGTATTTGCCAAGTGATTTCAAGAAAAATAATGGCTACCGCCGTTCTGTTGAAATGTGTGAAGAGTATGACATTTACCGCCAATGTTATTGTGGCTGTGTTTTTGCGGCAAAAATGCAGGGTGTTGATTTAAATCAAATCAAAAAAGAAGCTAAGGAATTCATGGTAGGAAAAGACGGCGAAAAAGAATTTCCACACATTCGCTTTACCTTTGAAGGAAAAGAAATCTAATACGAATAGATAATTAAGGAGACAAAATGAGCAAAATTAGAGGATTTGAATTAGTTTCTCAATTCACAGACGAAACATTATTACCAAAACGTGAAACAGCGCATGCAGCTGGTTATGATTTGAAAGCAGCTGTCACAACAGAAATCGCACCAGGTGAAATCAAATTGGTGCCAACTGGTGTCAAAGCTTACATGCAAGCTAGCGAGGTGCTTTATCTCTTTGATCGTTCATCAAATCCACGTAAAAAAGGCTTGGTTTTGATTAATTCAGTAGGTGTTATCGATAGTGACTACTATGGCAATCCAGCCAATGAAGGTCACATCTTTGCGCAAATGAAAAATATTACAGATGAAACAGTTGTGGTTGAAGCTGGCGAACGCATTGTCCAAGGTGTTTTCATGCCTTTCTTGGTTGCTGATGGTGACGAAGCAGCTGGTGTGCGTACTGGTGGCTTTGGGTCAACAGGAAAATAAGGTTTAGAGTGAAAATATAAGGGAGGAAATGAGCTATCGCTAAGAAGAAAACAACATTTATTTGTCAGGAGTGTGGCTATCATTCTCCTAAGTATTTAGGGCGTTGCCCAAACTGTTCGTCATGGACGTCATTTGTTGAAGAAGTTGAGGTGCAAGAGGTTAAAAATGCGCGTGTCAGCTTGACAGGTGAAAAGAGCAAACCAACTAAGTTAAAAGATGTGAGCTCGATTAACTACTCACGCACGAAGACAGACATGGATGAATTTAACCGTGTGCTTGGTGGCGGTGTGGTGCCAGGTAGTTTGGTGCTTATCGGTGGTGACCCAGGTATCGGAAAATCAACCCTGCTTTTGCAAGTATCGATTCAGCTTGCTGACAAGGGAACGGTTCTTTACGTTTCTGGGGAAGAATCATCTGAGCAGATTAAACTACGTAGTGAACGTCTTGGCGATATTGACAATGAATTTTACCTTTATGCTGAGACTAATATGCAAGCCATTCGTGCGCAGATTGAGCAAATTCAGCCTGATTTCTTGATTATTGACTCGATTCAAACCATTATGAGCCCTGACATTTCTGGGGTTCAAGGGTCAGTATCACAAGTGCGTGAAGTGACATCGGAGCTCATGCAACTAGCTAAGACTAATAATATTGCAACCTTTATCGTTGGTCATGTGACTAAGGAGGGGCAGCTTGCTGGGCCGCGTATGCTTGAGCATATGGTGGATACAGTACTCTATTTTGAAGGGGAACGTCACCATACTTTCCGTATTTTGCGTGCCGTGAAAAATCGTTTTGGCTCAACCAACGAAATTGGCATTTTTGAAATGCAATCAGGCGGGCTTGTTGAAGTACTTAATCCTAGCCAAGTTTTCTTAGAAGAACGTTTGGACGGTGCGACTGGCTCAGCTATCGTGGTTACTATGGAAGGAAGTCGTCCAATTTTAGCAGAAGTCCAAGCTTTGGTAACACCAACGGTTTTTGGAAATGCCAAACGCACAACGACAGGTCTTGATTTTAACCGAGTCAGCTTGATTATGGCGGTGCTTGAAAAACGTTGTGGGCTTTTGTTGCAAAATCAAGATGCTTATCTCAAGTCAGCTGGTGGGGTGAAACTTGATGAACCAGCCATTGACTTGGCAGTTGCGGTAGCGATTGCGTCAAGCTATAAAGAGAAGCCAACCAATCCCCAAGAAGCTTTTATTGGTGAAATTGGTTTGACGGGTGAGATTCGTCGTGTCACTCGTATTGAACAACGTATCAATGAAGCGGCAAAACTTGGCTTTACCAAAGTTTACTCGCCAAAGAATTCTTTGGCTGGTATTGATATTCCAGAAACGATTGAAGTGGTTGGGGTAACAACCGTCGGTGAAGTTCTTAAGAAAGTTTTTAAATAGATGTAGAGGAGAATGCTCCTCTGTTTTTTTGTGCTAAGTCTTTTTAAGCGACAAGCAATCCTAAAAATGATAAGATGATAAAAAACGCTCTCATGGCTATATTAGGAGGACTTTTATGTCTTATTTTGAAAAATTTTTAAAAACCAATCAAGCTTATGCTGACTTGCATGGCACGGCGCATTTGCCACAGAAACCTAAGACACATGTTGCGATTGTGACTTGTATGGACTCGCGCCTGCACGTGGCGCATGCCCTTGGATTGGCGCTTGGAGATGCTCATATTTTGCGAAATGCAGGTGGGCGTGTGACCGATGATACCATTCGATCTTTGGTAATTTCTGAGCAGCAATTGGGCACACGCGAAATTGTTGTTTTGCACCATACGGATTGTGGGATGAAAGGTCTTAATAATGATGCTTTCGCGGACCAATTGGCGCGTGATTTAGGTGTGTCGGTCCATGGAAAAGACTTTCTGCCATTTTCTGATGTTGAAGAAAGTGTCCGTGAGGATGTTAAAAAGCTGAGCGAGTCTCCGTTGATTCCTGATGATATCGTTATTTCAGGAGCTGTTTATGATGTTGATACAGGTCGCATCAGTGAAGTAACACTCTAGGTGTTTGATTTTGAAAAAGGAAAAAAATGAGATATATTAAATTTGGCGAGCGCCAAAAGGAAGTTTCAGAAGTTGTTTTAGGATTAATGCGCATTTCAGAAATGACGGTTGATCAAGTTGAAGAGTTGATTGAGTCGGCTTTGGCGGTTGGAATTAATGCCTTTGATATTGCTGATTGTTATGGTCATGGAAAATGTGAACAGATCTTAGGAGAGGTGTTGAAATGTCGTCCTGATTTGCGTGAGAAGATGTGGATTCAATCAAAATGTGGTATCCGCATGGAAGAATTTACTTATTTTGATTTTTCAAAAGAGCATATTTTAGAAGCTGTGGATGGTATTTTAAAGCGTCTTAATGTTGATTACATTGATTCTTTGTTACTTCATCGTCCAGATGCGCTTATGGAGCCTGCAGAAATTGCGGAAGCTTTTGATTTGTTGAAGGCACAGGGAAAAGTTATCGATTTTGGTGTTTCAAATCAAAATCCGATGATGATGGCATTGATTCAAAAAGATGTTAACCAACCTTTGGTGGCTAATCAATTGCAACTGAGTGCAGCCTTTACTCCTAGTTTTGACGCTGGTTTTCATGTCAATATGAAACAAGAGGCTGGGATTGTTCGCGACAGCAGTATTTTTGAGTATTGTCGTTTGCATGATGTGGTGATTCAAGCTTGGTCAGTGCTTCAGTTTGACTATTTTGGTGGTGTTTTCTTAGGTTCTGAGAAATACCCTGAGTTAAATCAGGTTTTAAACCGTTTGGCTGAAAAATATCATGTCAGCCCGTCAGCGGTTGCTATTGCTTGGGTGCTGCGCTATCCAGCAAAAATGCAAGCTGTGATTGGAACAACCAAAAAAGCTCGTGTCGCTGAGGCAGCTAAGGCAGCAGAAATCCAGTTGACGCGAAAAGAATGGTATGAAATTTACTTGGCTGCTGGCAATGACTTGCCATAAAAATACCTTTAGTGTTTTGAGTAAGATGGGAGAAGCTTATGCGAAGGTTCGAAATTAAACAGAAATTCTGGTCACTAGCTGGTAAGTTTGATATTTTAGATGAAGGTGGTCGTTTGGCTTATCAGGTTCAAGGTTCTTTTCTGAAACTATTTAAGGAATTTACTATTTTTGATGGGCAAGGAAAGACCGTTAGTCACATCAAGCAACAGTTTAGTTTTCCTTTCCAGAAATTTACGGTGACTTTTGCGGATGGTAAGGAAATTACGATTCAAAAACGTTTTTCACTGTTGAAAGCCAAATATGATATTTCTGACTTTGGCTTGGAAGTAGCTGGTGATATTTGGAATATGTCGTTTAGTCTTCTTAATCAAGGAAGTGAGGTAGCTAATATCCACCAAGAATGGTTTAAATTTCCCTCAACTTATCGAGTGGAAATTTATGACGACGCTCTATCAGATTTGGTCATTTCGTTAGTTGTTGCCATTGATTATGTCAAAGAAAAAGAGTCAAGTGCAGCTAATTCAGCATCAAGTTAAAGCTCAATTGTTCTAAATCTTGGATATAGGAAGGAATTCAGCTGATTTCAGCTGAATTTTTTGTTCCAAGACTCAAGATTGTGCTATAATAGAAGCGATTGAAATTTTAACAGGAGACGAAAATGCCTAAGAAAATTCGCGTGCGTTATGCACCAAGTCCAACAGGACTTCTACACATCGGAAATGCGCGTACTGCGCTCTTTAATTATCTTTACGCTCGTCACCACGGTGGTGATTTTGTTATCCGTATCGAAGATACTGACCGTAAACGTCATGTTGAAGACGGTGAACGTTCACAATTGGAAAACCTTAAATGGTTGGGAGTGGATTGGGACGAAAGCCCACAAACTCACGAAAAATATCGCCAATCAGAACGTTTGGATACTTACCAAAAATACATCGACCAATTGTTGGCTGAAGGTAAAGCTTACAAATCATACGTTACCGAAGAAGAATTAGCTGCAGAACGTGAACGCCAAGAAGCTGCTGGTGAAACTCCTCGTTACATCAACGAATTCCTTGGTATGTCTGAAGAAGAAAAAGCAGCATACATCGCAGAACGTGAAGCAAAAGGAATCATCCCTACAGTTCGTTTGGCTGTTAACGAATCTGGTATCTACAAATGGCATGATATCGTTAAAGGCGACATCGAATTTGAAGGTGGAAACGTCGGTGGTGACTGGGTTATCCAGAAAAAAGATGGTTACCCAACATACAACTTTGCCGTTGTTATCGATGACCACTTGATGGAAATCTCTCACGTTATCCGTGGTGATGACCACATTGCAAACACACCGAAACAATTGATGGTTTACGAAGCACTTGGTTGGGAAGCACCAGAATTTGGTCACATGACATTGATTATCAACTCTGAAACTGGTAAAAAATTGTCAAAACGTGATACTAACACACTTCAATTCATCGAAGACTACCGTAAAAAAGGTTACATGCCAGAAGCAGTCTTCAACTTCATCGCTCTTCTTGGTTGGAACCCAGGTGGTGAAGACGAAATCTTCTCACGTGAAGAATTAATCAAACTCTTTGATGAACACCGTTTGAGCAAATCTCCAGCTGCTTTTGACCAAAAGAAAATGGACTGGATGAGCAACGAATACATCAAGAATGCAGATTTTGATACAATCTTTGCAATGGCTAAACCATTCTTGGAAGAAGCTGGTCGTTTGACTGATAAAGCAGAAAAATTAGTTGAACTTTACAAACCACAAATGAAATCTGTTGATGAAATCCTTCCATTGACTGATTTGTTCTTTGAAGATTTCCCAGAATTGACAGATACTGAAAAAGAATTCATGGCTGGTGAAACAGTTCCAACAGTTCTTGAAGCCTTCAAAGCTAAACTTGAAGCTATGAGTGACGAAGATTTCAAATCAGAAAACATCTTCCCACAAATTAAAGCTGTTCAAAAAGAAACTGGTATCAAAGGTAAAAACCTCTTCATGCCAATTCGTATCGCCGTTTCAGGTGAAATGCACGGTCCAGAACTTCCAGATACTATCTACCTTCTTGGTCGTGAAAAATCAATTGAACACATTGATAACATGCTAAAAAATTTGAAATAATAGCTAAAAAAGTCTGAGGTATTCTGACCTACACCCCAAAAGTTAGACAGAAAAAAATCTAACGATTGGGGTGTTTTTGTATGAAATTAAGTTAAGAGGAGTTACATGAAAAAAGACTATTCTATCTTTTTCGTCCCAGGGATTATCCTAGTAGGTACCGTAATGCGTATTCCTTTTACCACTATTCCAACTGTCCTAAGTGATGTGGCAGATGGTTTGGGTGTCTCTGTGAATTCATTAGGGATTTTAACTAGTATTCCATTGATTATGTTTGCGTTTTGCTCATCTTTGGCACCGCGTCTAGCAGACAAGTTTGGACTTGAAAAATTATTCACTATGGTTTTGGTTGCACTCTTTGCAGGGTCAATCATGCGTGTATTTAACCTTCCAAGTCTGTACATTGGTACGATGATTATCGGTATCAGCATTGCCATGATGAACGTTTTGTTCCCAAGTATCATTTTAGCAAACCAACCGTTTCGTATTGGGTTGTTAACAACGGTTTATACAATAGCTATGGGGATTGCCTCATCAGTTGCCTCATCAGTCGCTGTGCCGATTGTTAAAATGACTTCTTGGAAAGGGCTAATCGTTATCCTTAGTCTCTTGATTTTGATTGCGTTAGTTGTTTGGTTCCCAAATACTTTCCATAATCATATGACAGAAAAAGATGAACACACACATTCTGCATCTCTTTGGAAAAACAAAGCGGCAATTGCCCTTCTTATCTTTGGTGGCTTGCAATCCCTTCTTTTCTACACAGGGATGACATGGTTGCCAACAATGGCTAGCCAAGCAGGCGTTTCAAGCGAAGCAGCGGGAATTTTAGCTTCAATTTACTCATTGATGAGCTTGCCATTCTCATTGACTATTCCAACATTGACAACTAGCCTTTCAAGTAAAAATCGTAAAATCATGCTTGCTATCGTATCAATTTGTGGTATTGCAGGTACAGGTATGCTCTTGTTCCAAACTAGCAGCTTTACTTACTGGTTGATTGTGAATATTCTTATCGGTATCGCAGTTAGCGCTTTGTTCCCATATTTGCTTGTGATATTCTCAATGAAATCACACACACCAAGCCAAACAGCACAATTATCTGGTATGGTGCAATCAGGTGGTTACTTCCTGCCAGCTTTTGTACCAACGCTTTTCGGATTTAGTTTTAATCTCTTTGGTTCATGGACAGTAGCAGCACTTTGCTTGTTCATCTGTACAATTGTGATGACAGCAGCTTTGTTCTACACAGAACGCTTTGAAAAAGTTCAATAATTTAGCTAATATATTCTCTCTTGCTTTTGCTAGGGAGTTTTTTTGCATAAAAAGTGCTTATTTCTGTATATATGCGGTATATTTGTTATAAAATCATAAAAAATTAAGTTTTTTTGAAAAAATATTCAAAAAAGTGTTGACAGGATTGGTTTTGTTATGTATTATTATACACATAAAATTGATAAAAACACAAAAATAAGAAAAGAGAGCAGTCCTATGTCAAAAGAAAAAGTTATCCTTGCGTACTCTGGTGGTCTTGATACTTCAGTTGCCATTACTTGGCTTATGAAAGATTATGACGTCGTTGCTGTTTGTATGGATGTCGGCGAAGGTAAAGACCTTGATTTTATTCATGATAAAGCTCTTAAAGTTGGTGCAGTTGAATCTTACGTTCTTGACGTTAAAGATGAATTCGCTGAAGAATACGTACTTCCAGCGCTTCAAGCTCACGCTTACTACGAGCAAAAATACCCATTAGTATCAGCACTTAGCCGTCCAGTGATTTCTAAAAAATTGGTAGAAATCGCTCATAAAACTGGTGCGACAACAATCGCTCACGGTTGTACTGGTAAAGGGAATGACCAAGTTCGTTTCGAAGTAGCAATCGCTGCGCTTGATCCTGAATTGAAAGTTATTGCTCCAGTCCGTGAATGGAAATGGTCTCGTGAAGAAGAGATTGAATACGCTAAAGCAAATGGTGTTCCAGTTCCTGCTGACCTTGACAATCCATATTCAGTTGACCAAAACCTTTGGGGCCGTGCTAATGAATGTGGTGTTCTTGAAAATCCATGGAACCAAGCTCCAGAAGATGCTTTTGGTATCACAAATTCTCCGGAAGAAGCTCCTGATACACCAGAATTCATCGATATCGAATTCAAAGAAGGTAAACCGGTTGCTCTTAACGGCAAAGAAATGAAATTGGCTGACCTTATCCAAGAAGTTAATGCTATCGCAGGTAAACACGGTGTTGGACGTATCGACCACGTTGAAAACCGTTTGGTTGGTATCAAATCACGTGAAATTTACGAATGCCCAGGTGCGATCACTCTTTTGACAGCTCACAAAGAAATCGAAGACATCACATTGGTACGTGAAGTGTCTCATTTCAAACCAATTCTTGAAAATGAATTGTCAAACCTTATCTACAATGCTTTGTGGTTCAGCCCAGCAACAAAAGCAATTATTGCTTACATTAAAGAAACACAAAAAGTGGTTAATGGTACTGCAAAAGTTAAATTGTACAAAGGTTCAGCAAAAGTTATTGCTCGTAAATCACCAAATTCACTTTACGATGAAAACTTGGCAACATACACATCAGCTGATAGCTTCGACCAAGATGCAGCTGTAGGCTTCATCAAACTTTGGGGACTACCAACTCAAGTTAACTCACAAGTTAACAATAAATAAATCATCTGCTTAAGCAGTCGATTATGAAAAAGAAAAGAAAAACATGGACGTGAACAAGTCACAGCCAAATAAATAAGAAAAGAATTGGTGAGGGGTTCAAAGCTAACCAAGGAAGAATGGCGCAGGCAGTACTTAGGATACGGCAAGTCATGATGACTATGATTAGTACTGAAAATTTTCACCAAGAATCAGATAAAAGGGGACAGGGAGCCCCATCTGAGACTCTTTTCTTATAACTTACCAAACACTCGTTAGTGTCAACAGAGAGTGGCATCGAGCTTAAATAATGATATCCTGTGAGATTCATTTAAGACATTCGCCCAGTGAGGCAACACATCATAAGTCCTTGGTAGCTCCTGGGACTTATTTGTTAATTGAAATAAGAAAAGAGAAAGGCTTTGAACGCCAGCTTTGGTGGTTCATTGTATCAGTGATATGACAACAGAAAATCATAAATTATGGGGCGGGCGTTTTGAAGCTGGTCTTGAAAAATGGGTTGAAGAATTTGGGGCATCCATTTCTTTTGACCAAAAAATGGCAGAGTTTGACTTGAAAGGCTCAATTGCACATGTGATCATGCTTGGTGAAACAGGCATTATCACAAAAGATGAAGCCAATCAAATCAAAGCTGGTCTTGAAGAATTGCTAGCTGAATACAAGGATGGCAAAATCGAATTTGACGTGTCAAACGAAGACATTCATATGAATATGGAAAGTCTTTTGACCGTTAAAATTGGTCCAGTTGCTGGGAAATTGCACACAGCGCGTTCACGTAATGACCAAGTTGCAACTGACATGCACTTGTATTTGAAAGCCAAGCTTGGCGAAGTCATTGCTAAACTTGCGAACTTGCGTAAAACTCTTGTTAGTTTGGCTGATGAGCATGTTTATACCATCATGCCAGGTTACACGCATTTGCAACACGCACAGCCAATTTCATTTGGGCATCACTTGATGGCTTACTATAACATGTTTACGCGTGATAGTGAACGTTTTGAATTTAACATCAAGCATGCGGATATATCACCACTTGGTGCAGCTGCTCTTGCTGGAACAACTTTTCCGATTGACCGTGAAATGACAGCGGAGCTCATGGGTTTTGCTAAACCATACAGCAACTCTCTTGATGCTGTGTCTGACCGTGATTTTATCTTGGAATTTTTGGCAAACAGTTCGATTTTGATGATGCACATGAGCCGTATTTGTGAAGAAATCATTAGCTGGTGTTCAAATGAGTTTAAGTTTGTGACGCTTTCTGATACGTTCTCAACAGGGTCATCTATCATGCCACAAAAGAAAAATCCTGATATGGCGGAATTGATTCGTGGAAAATCAGGTCGTGTTTATGGCAATCTCTTTGGTCTTTTGACAGTCATGAAATCTTTACCACTTGCCTACAACAAAGATTTACAAGAAGATAAAGAAGGGATGTTTGACACTGTTGAAACCATCACGGTAGCTATCGATATTTTAGCTGGTATGCTCAAAACAATGACTGTGAATAAAGCACACATGGGTGAATCAACTGAAAAAGACTTTTCAAATGCGACTGAATTGGCTGACTATCTTGCTAGCAAGGGGCTTCCTTTCCGTCAAGCTCACGAAATTGTAGGTAAATTAGTCCTCGAATGCACGAAAGCTGGTTATTATTTGCAAGATGTGCCATTTGAACGTTACCAAGAAATTTCTGATTTGATTGAAGAAGATATCTATGAAACTCTCAAATCTCATACGGCAGTTGAGCGTCGTCATTCTCTTGGTGGAACAGGATTTGACCAAGTCAAATGGCAAATTAAATTAGCCAATGAAGCCTTGCAAAACTTAGATTAATAGACACTTAGGCTTTTCAAGATTTTTAAGCGTATTTTCCAATAAAAATATTTTAAAGATAATGAGCCCAAACTCCTTAGAGGTTAGGGCTTTTTTGAATTTTATGGTATAATAAAAATAATTTAGAATGGAGTCGTACGTTGAAGAAAACCTATCGTATCAAAAGTGACAAAGATTTTCAGGCGATTTTTAGCAAAGGTACAAGTGTTGCTAACCGAAAATTTGTCCTTTATCATTTAGAAAAAAATCAGAGCCACTATCGAGTAGGGCTTTCTGTGAGCAAAAAACTTGGTAATGCGGTCACTCGCAATAGTATTAAGCGAAAAATTCGTCACGTTATCATGGAACTATCACCAAATTTGCTTAATCAGGACTTTGTCATCATTGCGCGTAAAGGTGTCGAGGAACTTGATTACCATGAAGTGAAGAAAAATTTATTACATGTGTTAAAACTTGCTAATTTATATCAGGAAGGTCTCAATAGTGAAAAGAAAGATTAAATTATTAGGATTAAGTAGTCTTACTTTAATGCTTTTGGCTGCTTGTGGGCGCAGCGAAGTAACCGCTTCATCAACTAACGGTTGGGAACAAATTGTTTACTTCTTTGCCAAAGCTATTCAATGGCTTTCAATTAATGGTCGTATTGGTGTGGGTATTGTTCTCTTTACCATCATTATTCGTGCCATTATGATGCCACTTTACAACATGCAAATCAAATCAGGTCAAAAGATGCAAGATTTGCAGCCAGAGCTTAAAAAATTACAAGAAAAATATCCTGGCCGTGATACAGACAGCCGCATGAAATTGACTGAAGAAAGCCAAGCACTTTATAAAGAATATGGTGTTAACCCATATGCGACAATGCTTCCATTGGTTGTGCAATTGCCAATTTTGATGGCTTTGTACCAAGCATTGACTCGTGTTGCTTTCTTGAAAACAGGAACTTTCTTGTGGATTGAATTGTCGCAACCAGATCCATATTATATCTTGCCTGTTTTGGCAGCTCTATTTACATTCCTTTCAACTTGGTTGACTAATAAAGCTGCGCGTGAGAAAAATTTCGCGATGACGCTTATGACCTACGTGATGCCAATCATTATCTTCTTCTTTGGTTTCCGTTTGGCGTCAGGGGTTGTGCTTTATTGGACAGTATCAAATGCCTTCCAAGTGTTCCAAATCCTTTTGTTAAATAATCCATTTAAGATTATTGCAGAACGTGAAGCTAAGGAACGTGCTGAAAAAGAACATGCGGCTAAGATTCGTCGTGCTAAAAAGAAAGCGCAAAAGAGAAGAAAGTAAGAGGATAAAACTATGGTAATATTCACAGGTCGAACTGTTGAAGATGCTATTGAAAAGGGCTTGAAAGAGTTAAATTTGTCACGTCTTAAAGCCCATATTAAGGTTGTTTCTCGTGAGAAAAAAGGTTTCTTTGGCTTTGGTAAGAAACCAGCTCAAGTAGATATTGAAGGGATTAATGAAGTCACTGCTCACCGTGCTAACCAAAAAGCAGTTAAAGGTGTGCCAGAAGAAGTTAATCAAAAAAATGAGCCTGTATCATCAAAATTTGAAGATACTATGGAGCTTCGTAAAGTAGCCAGCATCATTAAAAAAATGGAAGAACGTGGAGAAGTCATCGATGATTCTGTCAAGGAAGACATCGTCATGCACAAGAAAAAAACACAAACCATTCTTGAAGAATCTGGACATACAGAAGTTTTAGAAGCGCTCGGAAAAACAGACGATGTTAACGAAGCAGTTGTAGAGCCAAAAGAAGTTTCAGACACACCAAAACCTGTTAACACAGACCAAAGTTTTGAAGAATTTGTGGCCAGCGAATTTCCAGCTCAACGTGAATTAAGCAAAGATATCGAAAAAGCGACAGAAGAAGTAGCTGATTATGTTAAAAAAATCATCTACGAAATGGATGTTGAGGCGACTGTGGAAACAAGCCACAATCGCCGTCAAATCAATTTGCAAATCGAAACACCAGAGGCTGGTCGTGTGATTGGCTATCACGGAAAAGTGTTGAAATCACTCCAATTGCTTTCACAAAATTTCCTACATGACCGTTATTCAAAGAATTTCTCTGTGATTTTGAATGTTCATGATTACGTGGAACACCGTACAGAGACATTGATTGAATTTACCCGCAAAGCCGCAAGCCGTGTGCTTGAAACTGGTAAAGATTATGTCATGGATCCAATGAGTAATAGTGAACGCAAAATTGTTCATAAAACTATCACAAGTATTGAAGGCGTTGATAGTTATTCTGAAGGTAACGACCCAAATCGTTACGTGGTCGTAACACCTGTTCAATAAGACTTAAAAGTCCATTCGGGCTTTTTTTAATACTATTTACCGCTTATTTTTGACCGCTTACCGAAAAAGGCTTTATTTCTGACCTGCACCCCAAAAGTTAGACAGAAAAAAATCTAACAATTGGGGTGTTTTTGTATGAAATTAAGTTATGAAGATAAACTAGAAATATATCAGTTAAGACAAGCTGGTTTTTCTTGGCCTTATATTAGTCGAAAGTACGGTGTATGTCTATCCAATCTTAAGTACATGGTACGGCTTATGAATAAACATGGTATTGAGGTTGTTAAAAAAGGGAAAAATAAGTATTATCCCTCTAAATTAAAGCAGGAAATCATTAATAAAGTTCTTATTGAAGGTCAATCTCAGCTCACCGTATCACTGGATTATGCTCTTCCCCAACAATCCCTACTCACCAATTGGATAGCACAATACAAGAAAAACGGGTATACTATTGTTGAGAAACAACGAGGGAGACCGAGTAAGATGGGACGTAAACCAAAGAAAACTTGTAAAGAAATGACTGAGCTAGAGCATATTCTGGAAGAGAATGAGCGTCTGCGTACCGAGGTAGCTTATCTAAAAAAGTTGAGGGAATTGCGCTTGAGGGACGAAGCCTTACAGCGCAAAAGGCGGAAACAGTTAGAGAACTGGTCTCAGGAGGATTTCGATTAGACCTCTTACTAAAAACCGCTAAGCTAGCTCGTTCTACTTATTATTATCAGTTGAAACGGTTTAATAGAGCTAAGAAAGATAAGAAGGTCAAAGAGATGATTCAAACCATTTACGATGACCATAAAGGCAATTATGGATACCGTCGTATTCATTTAGAACTAAGAAACCGAGGATTTGTTATCAATCATAAGAAGGTTCAACGGTTAATGAAACTCATGGGACTCGCTGCTCGTACTCGTTGTAAGCGTAAATACTCGTCTTACAAGGGAGAGATTGGGAAGAAAGCTGATAATCTAATTCAACGTCAGTTTGAAGGGGCTAAGCCTTATGAGAAGTGTTATACAGATGTCACTGAATTCGCTTTACCGAATATTAGAGGGAAACTCTATTTATCCCCTGTTCTTGATGGATACAATAGTGAGATTATTGAATTCACCTTGTCACGCTCACCTGATTTAAAACAGGTTCAAACCATGCTTAAAAGAGCATTTCCGGCTACCTCTTACCAAGGAACTATTCTTCACAGCGACCAAGGGTGGCAATATCAACACCAGTCTTATCATGATTTCTTGGCATCCAAAGGGATTCGTCCATCTATGTCACGCAAGGGAAATAGTCCAGATAATGGCATGATGGAGTCCTTCTTTGGCATCTTAAAGTCTGAGATGTTTTACGGTTATGAAAAGACTTTTAAGTCGCTTGATAAGCTAGAACAAGCCATTACGGATTATATTTTTTATTACAACAATAAACGTATCAAGACAAAATTAAAAGGACTCAGTCCTGTGCAATACAGAACTAAATCCTTTCAATAATTTATTGTCCAACTTTTTGGGGTCAGTACATTCAAGCCTTTTTTTGATAAAATAATGTCAAAAGGGAGGGTTAATTATGCTTATTAGAACAAAAGATTTAATCAAAACCTTTGGAGATAAAACGGTGATTGACCACTTAAATTTAGAAGTGGAAGAAGGGAAATTGCTAGCTTATATTGGGACAAATGGCGCTGGAAAATCAATAACCATGAAAATGCTGACGGGGCTCTTAAAACCAACATCAGGTGAGATTGAATTGGCAGCAGATTTGAAAATTGGAATGGTTTTTCAAGAGAGTGTGCTTGATGAGGAATTGAGTGTTTTAGATAATCTGAAAAGTCGCCAAGCACTTTATCGTAAACAAGATAAAGCTTGGTTAGAAAAACTTATTCGATTGACAGGTTTACAGGATTTTCTTAATCAAACTTATGGCACTTTGTCTGGTGGACAACGTCGTCGTGTTGATATCATTCGTGCACTTTTGAATAAGCCAAATTTGCTTTTCTTAGATGAGCCAACGACAGGACTTGATATTCAGACACGTCGGGCTATTTGGGAGATTTTACGCCGTTTACAGCGTGAAGAAAACTTGACTATCTTTTTGACCACTCATTACCTTGAAGAGGCTGAAAATGCTGATATGACCTATATTATTGATCACGGGAAGGTTTTAGCCAAAGGTTCTGCTAAGGAACTGAAAGAAAGATATTCAAAACCATATTTGTTAATTGAAACGGATAATATCACGGCTTTTTCAGATATTGATTACAAGCTTTTAGAAAACGGTCAGTTAAAAATGTTTGTGGATGATTCGGCTAATGCTTTAGCCATTTTATCTGATAAGCGAGACGTAATTAGTGATTTTGACTATATGAAAGCCAATATTAATGATGTCTTTTTGAGCATTACGGGAAGGGAGATGGCTTAAATGTGGGCGATGACCAAACGCAATTTAAAACTCTATTTTTCAAATAAAGCAAGTGTCTTTTTCTCACTTTTGGGAGCTTTGATTGCATTTATTCTTTATGTTGTTTTTTTACAAAAGAACATGCAAGATTCCTTTACTGGCACACCAAATCTTGAAGAATTACTCGATAATTGGGTGCTTGGTGGGACGCTAGCGGTAACGAGTATTACAACAACGTGGACTGGTATTTCTCGCTTGGTTCAAGATAAGGTCAGTCATAAGTTAGAAGATTTTTTACTGACAGATATTTCACAATTAAAACTTTATCTTGGCTACCTCATTTCATCTAGTGTGATTGGTTTTATTATGCAGCTAGTCATGTTGGTTACCATGCAGCTTTATTTCTACTGGCAAGATAGCATTGATTTTGGTTTTAACCATTTACCTCAAATGCTTTTAATAATGCTTTTAAGTTCAATCATGGGAGCTGGTTCTGCTCTCCTTGTTTTGCAATTTGTTAAAACACTAACAACAAATGAAGCTTTATCGACTATTGTAGGAACAGTTTCAGGATTTCTTGTTGGAGTTTACATGCCAATTGGGGCGTTGCCTGATTTTGCACAAAAAGTGGTTAAATTAACGCCAGCAGCTTACGTATCAGCAGCTTATCGTCAGCTTTTGATTGCAAAAGATGCTGTTAACACGGATGCAAAAGAATTTTTAGGGATTGGGTTGAAATTAAAAAGCTTAACAACCTTAAATCAAGAAATACTTTTAGTGAGTCTTGTTATTTGTGGCATCGTCGTTCTTCTGGCACTAAGCTTGTATCTTGAGCGATTTTCATTGACTAAACGTAAATAAGAGGAGTTGAAGGGTGCATTACCAGTTTGAAGAGGATAGCAGTTTACCAAAAGAGACTATTGAAATTTTGGTACGAAGTAGAAAATACGACCAAGCTGTCCAATATGTTTTAGATTATTTAGCGAAATTTGAGCAGGGCAGGGTGGAGATTTTGCCAGTAAAAACAGCTGTTCGTACAGAGTTATTACGCGTGTCAGATTTGATTCTTGTGGATGTTGATGGGACTTCTTTGATTTTGGAGACGACCAATGGAAGACTTATCACTACGGATCGCTTGTACAAGTTTCGTGAGCATCTAGCTAATCCAGACTTTGTACAGGTCTCAAAGCATGCTCTGATTAATATTAATCATTTAAAATCTTTGGAGAATAGTTTCTCAGGAAATATGTTGGCCATGCTTACAAATGACGTGACGACAAATGTTAGCAGACGTTATTTGTCAGATTTGGAAAAAGCTTTGGGATTGTGAGGTGTGATTGATGACTTTTTTGAAACGAGGGATTGTCTATTTTCTAGTTGGTGTTGGCTTTGGAGGCCTTCTTTACCTATTCTTTTTATGGCAAAATAATGTGACTACTCAGACGACTCATCAGATTACCAGCGTTGTTTTAGTCAGTGGTTTGATTGGAATTGTTAGTATGATTTTTGAAGTGGATGTTATTCCGATTACTTGGGAAATTCTGATTCACTTTTGTTTAGTTTATGGCTTGAACAGCTGGTTAAATATGTTAATTGGTACCACAACATCCTTTATCTGGTCACTACCATTTTTAGGTGAGTTTTTCCTAACGTATTTGATTATTTGGCTCGTGATTTATATTAGCTTTAATCACCGCATCAAAAATATTAACCAGAAACTACCAGAAAAAACTAAAAAATAAATTTTAACTTATTATTGCCAGGATTCAGGACTTTTTCTTCTATCAGACGCTCAAAAGAAAGTCTTTGAAATTAAACAAAAAGTAGAGCTTGACAGTTAGACGGACTTATTATAAAATAGTATGGTATGTTTAGTAACTGATCAAATATAGCCGGCTAAACGAATACGAAAATCTATTAGGAGGTATTCATCGTGAAACGTACTTATCAACCAAGTAAAATCCGTCGTCAACGTAAACACGGATTCCGTCACCGTATGTCAACTAAAAACGGACGTCGCGTGCTTGCAGCTCGTCGTCGTAAAGGACGTAAAGTTTTATCTGCTTAATGATAGACTATCCGCCAGTGCTCGAGTCTGGCGGACTTTTTTTGCCCAAATTGCTTATCTAAAAGAAGTCATTGGTTAAGCTACTGATAGTATTAAGAAAGCATTTGATAAAAAAATAATTTTTAAACCACGGTTTCATATTGAAATTATGATTTTTTATAAAAATTTTTTAAGATTTTATGAAAAAGCGGTCAAAAATGTAGTATAATATAGATGAAAGCGGTTTTATAAAAATACATGGGATAAAATAAAGGGAGGTTTTTGGCGATGAAGGAAATTAGCATTTATGTCAGAATTGTTGATTTGATTTTGCTGGTTCTAGTATTTTTAGATAGTGGTGTGAAAAGTGTCTTGATTTTAGCTGCAGTTATTTTCTTTTTATCAGCATTAATGCAGGTCATTATGTCTTATAAACGAGTGAGATTAAATCACCACGTTTAAATGATGAGTTGTCTTTCTTTATTTTTAGGAAGTCTTCTTAGAGCTATTTTTTAGCAAAATGGTTCTGAGAAGACTTTTTTAATTTTCTGCCTTCAGGTCATAAATTTGATATTTTTTGTGGGAATATAATATATTATCTAAAATAAAAGCACTATACTTATGATATAATGGTGTAAGGAGGGTTTTAAAGAGAAACATTTATCGTGTGACTAGCATTCTTTTCGGAATATGAAAAAGAAAAAATTGCCCCATTTTTGAAGTAACAGTTACTGAAAAGAAAAAGTGAATTTAACTACGACTGATTAGGCGTTTTCAATCTGTAGTAGAGGAGATTAGTTCCTTTTTCTGACAGAACTCCTTTTTAAAAACGATTAAAATTGAGGTATTATTATGTGAAAAAAAGTTAGTTGTTTAATTGTTCTCTTATTGGCTCTCTTTGGTTTTCAACAAGGTGTTGATGCGCAAAGCAAATACCACTATAGTCAAGAACTAAATTACTATAATGGTAATACCATGGAACTTCGTAATGGTTCCAATGGAAGTATGTTTAATTGTAATTTTGTCCCTGGAAATGTCGGCTTTAATAACGGTTTGATGAGTCTTAAAATTGACAGTGATGGTCGTGGTGGCTACACTGGGGGCGAATGGCGTAGTAAAGAACGCTTCGGCTATGGTCTTTATCAAGTGAACATGAAACCTATTAAAAATCCAGGTGTCGTTTCTTCATTCTTCACTTATACTGGTCCGAGTGAAGGCAAACCTTGGGATGAAATTGACATTGAATTTTTAGGGAAAGATACAACAAAAGTTCAATTCAACTACTTTACTCATGGTAGAGGTCAAAAAGATGAACACGTGCATCTTCACAATTTAGGATTTGATGCCTCTCAAGGCTTCCATACTTATGGTTTTGATTGGCAAGCTAATCACATTACTTGGTATGTTGATGGAAGAGCTGTTTATACTGCTTACAATGATATTCCTAGCACACCTGGTAAGATTATGATGAATGCTTGGCCAGAAAAAGGCGCAGATGCATGGTTGGCTCCATACAATGGTCAAACTCCTTTGTATGGATACTATGACTGGATTAGCTACGACCAATTTTAATAAAGCTAGACAGTAACCAAATAACAATTTGTTTTTATTTAACTGATTATAACTACACTCCCCAAATAAATCGGTTAAAATCTCTCTCAACAAAATAACTCTTTAAAATTCTTTCTTTTTAAACATTAACGATAAAAGGAGCTGAGCTTGTCTCAGTTCCTTTTTTATGATGAGTAGAATCAATTGATTGGTGGCTTGATAAGCCTGTGTAGGCTCATCTTATAGCAGCTATAAAAGGCGATTTGACGCAGTAATTGCTTTGGCTGAATAAAATATACAATCATTCTTAATGACTCTTATAAGAGATGATTTTGCCTTAGAGAAGGGACTTTTTTTAAAATGAAGCCATAAAAAAACTGGGAACAAGTCCCAGTTTCCTTTATAGGGTAAGAGTGATTTGGTTAGTGTCTTGTAAGAGTTCTTCAGGAAGATAGGCTTGGTCAAGTTCCTTGCCGTTTAGGATAAGTTTTGTAAAGCCTGTTTCCTTGTGGTTTGGATTTTCCACAGTGATGTGAAGTTCTTTGCCACGGAAAATCTTAGTCATGCTGAAGTTATCCCATTCTTTTGGAATGGCTGGTGAGAGTTTTAATCCGCTTAAGTCGGGGCGAAGTCCCAAGATACCTTCCACACAACCAACCATGATAGTTGATGCTGTACCTGTGAGCCAGTGAACGTGTGAACGTCCGAAGTGTGGGCTAGCAGGACCTTCTGTGAATTGGCCATAACAGTAAGGTTCTAGTTGGCGAATCTCTGCACGGTCATTTTGACCAGCTGGGGCATTTTCCATAAAGTAAGTAAAGGCACGTTGACCCTGTCCGCGTAGGGCTTCAGCTAGGATTAACCAGCCTTGTGATTGTGAGAAGATACCTGCATTTTCTTTTGTCCCTTGGTTGTAGATAACGGCAAGGGCCCCGTCGAATGCGTGAGCGTGATATGGTGGGTTCATGAGGATGGCACCATAATCAGTGTTAAGTTGCTCGTAGACATTGTTCATGGCAAGTTCAGCTTGTTCTTTATCAGCAAAGCCACTGATAACAGCCCAACTTTGAGGGTTTAGCCACATGTTAGCTTCGGGGTCATCAGCTGCACCGATACGTTCGCCAGCTTCGGTAAAGCCACGAATGAAGCGGTCATTATCCCAACAGAGGTCTTGAATTTTTTGTCCCATTTTCTCTTGCTCAGAGTCGAGGAAAGTAAGGTAGTCAGTATCTTCTTTGGCTTTGGCAAATTTACGCAAGACGCTTAGAGCATAGTAGAATTGTAAAGCAACGAATGATGATTCACCATTGGCACCGAGACGAAGGCAGTCATTCCAGTCGGCATAAAGTCCAGCAGGCATGCCGTGTGGTCCAAGGTGGTCAAGTGAGAATTGCACAGCACCTTTTAAGTGTTCGTAAACACTAGCCTCGCCTTTATTGGCAAATGGAATCACTTCATCAAGGAAAGCAAGGTTTCCTGTTTCAGAAATGTATTTGTAAACTGTTGGGAAGAGCCAGAGAGCATCATCAGCACGGTAAGCTGGGTGCCCAGTTTCTTGAACGTAAGAAGCGTCATCTGGTGTGTCTTCATGTCCTGGGTTGTGAGTGAATTTTACAAGTGGAAGTCCGCCACCGTTGTCAACTTGAGCTGATAACATGAAACGAATTTTTTCGGCAGCCATTTCAGGTTTCAAGTGAATGATACCTTGAATATCTTGAACGGTGTCACGGTAACCATAACCGTTACGAAGACCACAGTAAACAAATGATGCTGCGCGTGACCAGATAAAGGTCATGTAACAGTTATAAGCGTTCCAAGTGTTAAGCATAGTGTTGAATTCTGGGCTAGGTGTATTGACTTGTAGGTTAGTCAAGCGGTCTTCCCATTCTTTGCGAAGTTCTTGAATTTCTGCTTCAACAGTTTCTGCAGGGTGTTTGTAATGTTCTAGGATTTCGGCAGCTTCTTGTGATGATTTTTCACCAAGAAGAAAGACAAGTGTTTTGCTTTCTTGAGGTTCAAGAGTGACTTTACTTGAAAGGGCACCACAAGCATTTTCATTGTAGCTTGTTTGGTTGCCGAGGTCTCCTGATGTGACACCAACAGGTTTGTCGTAGCCGTTGTAGCCGCCTAAGAAGCCTTTTTTGTCTCCACAATATGAGCTGACGCTAGCACCGCTAAGACCGAAGAAACGTTCAGTAACATTCTTTTCATCAACTTGTTCGCTGTCATCAAGGGTATCAAGATTTCCGTGGATTTGTTGGATGATGCGGTTATCTTGGAAAAGTGTGCGTGTAATAAAAAGTGAATATTGTAGGTTAACTTGGTCTTGTTCGTAGTTGCTGTGGTTGGTAAATTCAGCGTAACCAGTTAGTGTTAAATGGCGAGTTTGTTCAGAACGGTTAGTAACGGTAATTGCCCAAACTTCATAGCTTTTATCTTTTGGCACATAGTAGCTGGCTTTTGAATGAATGCCAGAGTAATTAGCAATCATTTTAGTGTAGCCCATACCATGGTGGCATTCACTGTGGTAGTCTTTAAGGTCTTTACCAACAGGTTGCCATGAGGCAGACCAGAAGTCTTTGGTATCATCGTCTCGAAGGTAGATGTAGCGACCTGGTTGGTCAAAGTTATTGAAGACGTAGCGTAAAATGCGTCCATTGGCACCTGATTTAGCAAAGCTGTAACCGCCAGCGTTGTTTGAGATAATGGCACCGTATTCTGGGGAACCAAGGTAGTTGACCCAAGGTTTGGGTGTGTTTGGATGGTTGATGACATATTCGCGATTAACGTCATCAAAATAACCGTATTTCATGAGAAAATCCTTTCTTTTTCTTAATCTAGTGTAATGACAATTTCATGAACCTCGTCGCTTAGGTTAGCAAGGTCAGCTTTTGTGATAAAGGCAAAAGCATCATCCGTAATATCGATTTCTTGGCTATCACAAGTGGCTTTTTTGATAATGTATTTTCCAAAATCTTTTTGATTTGGATTATCGTAGTGGATTTGGAAGGTTTTATCAGCAAATTGAGTTGTGATACTTGCACGTCCATTTTCGTCGAATTGTTCTGCAAGAAGTTTTGGATAAAGGACAAAGTCACCTGCTTTACCGTGAACACCAAAGGCTTCAGTAACCATTGTCAACATGTACCAGCTTGCTGCACCAGTTAGATAGTGATAAACTCCTCGACCATCTGCACGGAAGTATTCAGGAATTCCTGGATAGATACGGCTAGTTTCAAATTTTAGAGCTGTATCAGATAGTGTCTTAAGAGCTTTCCAACCTTCTTTGGCAAAGCCACGACGGTAAAGCGCATTAGCATACATAACAGTCATGTGAGAGAAGACAGCACCGTTTTCTTTTTCACCGTAAGCAAAACCAAACATACGTCCAAGGTCTGTTTTGATTTCTTTAAAATCTGTATTGAGGCGGTAGCCACCGATTTCTGGGCGGTAGAGGTAGTGGTCAGCGCTGGCAGTGATTTTACGGATTTGTTCATCTGTAGCGACGTAGTTCATGATAGGGAAGACTTGTCCAGTCAACATCATGTGCATACGGTCATTGTAGAAGCCCTCCGTTGGTTTGCTGCTGTTGTCGTAGTAGCTATTGTAGCAACCTTCTTGGTCGTTAAAGTCAAGCCATTCTTGTTGTTGAAGGTGTTGACGCAACCAAGCTGCTTTTTGAATGAGGTTAAGAGCAAGTTCAGAAAGTGAAATTCTGATTTTGCGTCCTTTCACATTGTGAAGGCATTGGTTAGTGTAAGCATCAAGAATTTGGTGCTTGCGTTCGATATTATCGTAGATATCAGAATCTTTTTTGAGCAAGAGTCCGATTTCTTCAAGAATTTCGATAGATTCAGTATTGGTTTCGCTTTCTAGGAGGCGAACAAGGCTTGCTAGTTCCATCAAGTTACCAGAGTAAGCAGCGGTAAATGCAACACTTTCACCATTTTTATCCGCCATATCAAGGGCATCATTCCAGTCAGCTCCGCGGAGACGATAGATATTGTGTTCGCCAACTTCATAGAATCCTGTCAAATGTTGGATTAACAAGTGTTCTAGGATGCTACCTGTGTAGACAGCGTCGTCAGCAGTACGTTGTTCATTGCCGTAGGCATCGTTCCAGTCTTGGTCGATTTCAGTACCACGTTTGACGTGTGGGTCTTTAAAGTAAGAAACTTCTTTAGTTAAGATATCGATATCGCCTGTTTGGTCGATATAAAGTTTTGTTGTCATTAAAGGCCAAAGTGCGTGGTCCATCCAAACACGTGTGATACCGTTACGATCAGCAAGGAAGTTACCATCACCTTCACCGATGATTGTAGCGTTGGTACCATCAAGACGAACTCCTTTGTAGTTGTTGACAATCATATCACCAACTGTTTTTGGTTCCATTAAAAGTAGTGACAAGCAGTCTTGCCAAAGATCACGCCAACCGCGTCCGCCACGTCCATAGTCATGGTGTGGAAGGAATGAACAACCAAAGAGACGACGTAGGAATGGTTGGAAACAAACCCATTTCATATAACCATCAAAGTCGCTGTCGCCAGTTTTGAAATCAACTCCAACTTTTTCTTGCCAGTAATCTTTTGTTTCTTGCAATGTTTTTTCGACAGTCGTAAGATTTTTATATTTTTGAGCGACTGCTTGGATATGTTCTTGATTTTCGTTGATCCCCATTAATAGGATGAAAGTTTTGCTTTGACCAGCAGCTAAGGTGAATGGTTCAAATTTGAAGGCACCCATGGCTTCGCGCCCATCGATATGGCTGTCGCTTGCTACGCCACTTGTTTCTTTATAAACGGCAGCTGGATGAGTAAATGTTCCTCCTTCACCGATAAACATTTCTACGGTTGGATAGAATGTTTCAGGTGTTTTTTCCTTGTCATCAAAGCCAAGCACGTAGTAAATTTGGTGATTGAGTTGGTGACCGCGTTCATCAAATGACATGGTTGGACAAACTAAAACACCTTCATCTGTAGTTTTGATACGGTGAAGCATAGATGTTACATTTCGGTGGTCACGGATATTATCAGCGCTACGTCCGAAAATCGGAATGGCACCGTATGCTGTTAAAGTTTGGTCAGCATCAGATAAATTTTCAAGTGTTACAAGCATGACTTCAACATTTTCATCTTGTGGAACAAATGATGTGATTGTAGATTTTAAAGGTAAGTCAGCTGATTGACGTTCAATAGTATGCCACATAAAACCAGCTTCTACAGAATTTTCTTCTTGATCTGAAAAACGTAGAGCTTCTTGCTTAGCAGAAGCACCTGTTGCAGAATAAACATTTCCTTTGTCGTCGCGAACCCAGAAATTTCGAGTTGAACGATTGTTGTGGAGGTTATCCACGCTGACAGGTTCTAATAGGAAAGTTTCTTGATTGATTTTTGAATCCCCACCCAAGTTAGGAGTGACTGCACTTTTTAGTCCAACTTCTGAGGCAAGTGGAAAGTACAAAGAACTGATATTTTCTGCTTGGGATAGTTTGAAATCCCCCTTATTATTAGTAAAAGTTAATGGCTTCATAGTTATCTCCTTTATCTTCTGCCCCATATTTTAGTCGAAATTAGCCTTATAGGAAATAAAAAAGAAGAGAAAAATATCATAATTATGATATTAACTCAAGAAGTATCATTTTTTTTTACATATGGCACTTTATTAGGAAACTATGGTTTATAAAGTTAGAAAAGTGGCCATAAACCCTAATTTTATAGGAAAAACGGCGTTTTATATGAAAAGGTTTACCTATTAAAAAGATTAGAAAAGCGTGATTTTTTATAAAAATTTTTTCAAACAAGGTCATAAAACTGATATTTTTTAAAATATTATAATATAACACTTCTTGGATTAGCGTTATAATGCAGTTACAAAAAACATGAGGGGAAACCTCAAAAAGGAGAAGGATTATGAACAAAAAAGTAAGCGCTTTTATAGCGATTGCTCTTGCAGCAGGGACAATGGTTGGTTGCTCTTCTAAATCAAGTACATCAGCTTCGGGTGCAGAAGGCAAAGTTATCAACATCTACTCTTGGAATGATGAATTCCGTCAACGTGTGGAAGCTGTATATCCAGAAGTTAAATCAACTTCTAAAGATGGAACAGTTACTAAACTAAAAGACGGTAGTGAAATCCACTGGATTATCAATCCAAACCAAGATGGTGTTTACCAACAAAAATTGGATGAAGCACTTGAAAAACAAGACTCAGCTTCTGCTGATGATAAGATTGATATCTTCTTGTCAGAAACTGACTACGTGAGAAAATACACTTCTAAAAAAGCAAATGTTGCAATGCCTTTGAAAGATTTAGGAATTGATCCTAAGAAAGATTTGGCTGACCAATATGCATTCACTAAAGAAACAGCTTCTGATGAAGATGGCGTTCAACGCGGTTCAACTTGGCAAACATGTCCAGGTGTTCTAATCTATCGTCGTGATATTGCAAAAGATGTCTTTGGTACTGATGACCCAACAGCAGTTGGTGAAAAAGTTAAAGACTGGGATACTATGAAAGCAACATCACAAGAACTTCTTAATAAAGGTTACTACACATTTGCATCATATGCTGATACATTCCGCTTGTACGGTAATAGCATTTCTAAACCATGGGTTGAAGATGGTTCAACAACAGTTCGTGTTGACCCACAAATTATGAATTGGGTTAAAGATTCTAAAGAGTGGCTTGATGCTGGTTACTTCAATAAAACAGTTAAAGGTCAATGGACTGACGACTGGAACAAAGCAATGGGTTCACAATCTAAAGTCTTCTCATTCTTGTTCCCAGCTTGGGGCATTGACTTTACTTTGAAATCAAATTGGGATGGTGCAGATGGCGATTGGGCTGTTACAAATCCACCACAAGAATACAACTGGGGTGGTTCATATATCCATGGTGCCGAAGGTACTGATAACCCTAAACATGTTAAAGAAATCATCACAGCTTTGACAGCTAATAAAGATAACCTTTTGAAGATTTCTAAAGATTACCAAGACTTCACAAATACTAAATCTGGTATGGAAGCAGCAGCTAAAGATGATAGCTTCAAATCAGATTTCCTTGGTGGTGAAAATGCTTATTCATACTACGCACCAGTTGCAGAAAACATTAAGATTGCACCATTGTCATCATATGACCAAGGTTGTGTTGAATTGATTCAAAATGCCTTTAATGATTACCTACAAGGTAAAGTAAGCTACAACAAAGCTAAATCAAACTTTGAAACAGCTATTAAAGAACGTTATCCAGAAATTACAGATGTTAAATGGCCAGACTAAAAGTAGCTTAATCGTCCCAGACTTAAGTACTATTTGAAAAAATTGGGGCATTTAATTAGGATTTTAGAATTTTGGTAGACCTTACGGGAGCGAATTAGAAAATCGATTCCAGATGGAAGGTATTCTGACTTGCTCCTCGTATTTTGGAGGAGTGATAAAGATGAAAAAAAGACGTAAGCGTATAGATTATGGGAAATGGGGATATATTTTCATCCTTCCCTTCTTCCTAATTTTCTTCATTTTCTCTTTTATACCTTTGGTGGACACCATTCGGTATAGTTTCTTTGAATATTATCGTTCAGGGATGACAGAGATTGGGCCTAATTTTGTTGGGCTAAAAAACTACGTAAGCTTATTGCATTCAGATATGTTGAAATATGCGGCAAATACCATGATTATGTGGTTGATTGGTTTTATTCCACAGATTGTTATTGCCTTGCTACTTGCCAACTGGTTTGTTGATGCAAGACTTAAAATTCGTGGACGACAATTCTTTAAAGTTGTCATTTACTTGCCAAACTTAATCATGGCGTCAGCCTTTGCCATGTTATTCTTCACACTCTTTTCAACAAATGGTCCTATCAATTCTATCTTGGAATCACTTGGTTGGATTAAAGAACCGATTGATTTCATGGGATCTGCTCTTGGAACACGTTCATTGGTTGGTGTGATGAACTTCTTGATGTGGTTTGGTAATACCACAATCATGTTGATGGCAGCTATTATGGGAATTAGCCCAGATATTTTTGAAGCCGCTGAAATCGATGGTTGTAACAGTCGTCAACGTTTCTTCTATATCACTTTGCCAATGATTCGACCTATTTTGGCTTATACCTTGATTACGTCAATTATCGGTGGTTTGCAAATGTTCGATGTTCCGCAAATCTTGACTAACGGACAAGGCTCTCCAGACCGTACATCAACAACCTTGATTATGTTCTTGAACAATCACTTGAAGAGCAAGAACTACGGTATGGCAGGCGCACTATCAGTTTACCTCTTTGTGGTGAGTGCGATTCTTTGTTGGTTCGTTTATCGTATGACTAATAATGAACTTAAAGCGACTAAACACCAATTGAAACACAAAGGTAGAAAGGTGAAATAATGTCAACAAAAGCAAAAAATAGATTACGTGTTATTGTGGCACATTTTGTGTTAATTACCTTATCATTTATGTGCCTGTTCTTCTTTTATATCTTGATTATCAATGCGACACACTCACATGCTGAGTTGCAAAAAGGTTTCTCAGCACTACCTGGTGGTTCTTTATTTGATAACCTGAGTAAGGTAGCTAATGATGGTAGCTTCCCGATGTTTCATGGGATTTTGAACAGCTTGATTATTTCAGGATTGACAGCTGCGATCTGTACTTATTTCTCAGCTTTGACAGCTTATGGTTTGTATGTTTATGACTTTAAGTTGAAAAAAGTTGCCTTTGCGTTCATTTTGGCGATTTTAGTTATGCCAACACAAGTTACTTCAATGGGTTTCTTGCGTTTAATCACTAACATGGGAATGTATGATAGTTGGCTTCCATTGATTATTCCATCAGTTGCTTCACCAGCGGTATTCTATTTCATGTATAGTTACTTGGAATCATCATTACCAATTTCATTGGTAGAAGCGGCTCGTATTGATGGATCAAATGAATTTAGAACATTTAACACGATTGTTCTTCCAATTATGAAACCTGCTATCGCAGTTCAAGCGATCTTTACCTTTGTTGGTTCTTGGAATAACTACTTCATTCCAGCCTTGGTTATTCAAACGAAGAGCAAGATGACTGTGCCAATTTTGATTGCAACATTGCGTGGTGCAGACTACATGAACTTTGATATGGGTAAAATTTACACAATGATTTTGGTGGCTATTGTGCCAATTATTATCGTTTATCTTTTCCTTTCAAAATACATTATTGCCGGTGTGACACTCGGTGGTGTTAAGGAATAGGTTTATAGAATAGGTTTATAAGAAAAAAAGGAGATTTTATGACTAAGAAAGATGTAGTAAAGTACATTTGCTACGTGTAGTTTACAAGTTGGAGCTGGTTTAGTATCAGCAGCTGAAGTGGGTAATGTTTCAACACTTGATAATGTTCCTGCCCTTACGAATACACAAACCACAGATACTAATGACCTTACTAGTGAAACAGTAAATACGTCTATAACTGATGACAATACTACTCAGTCAGTGATTGACTCAACAAATCAAGTGAACACAAATCAGGTAGTAACTTCTGATACTAGTGTGTAAAATCAGGAAAACTTGAGCTTGACGTCTACAAATGACCAAGTTAATCTCACAACAACTACCGAAGATTCTAGTCAAGCAGGAACTCAAGATGCACATACAGGCGACTACCATGAAGATTTTAATACTTACGATGATACGACAATGGAGCGTTCTGACTGGTTCAATGGGAATCCATTAAAAAGGGAAAACCATAATATCAAGAAAGCGTAAATGGTAAGAACATGAAGATAAACGAACAAGCACATTTTAAGACAAGATTTGACAGTTACGATGCCTCATACATGGAATTACGGACAGGAGCAAATGGCGATATGTTTGATTGCGTCTGGCAGCCTGACAATGTGAATTTTGATGGTGATGGTTTAAGTTTAAAAATCGATCGTGATGCTGATGGCTACACTGGCGGTGAGTGGCGCACGAGAGAGTATTTCCATTATGGTCTTTATCAAGTTCGCACGAAAGCCATTAAAAATACTGGTGTTGTAACATCATTTTTCACTTACACTGGACCAACAGATGGAACAAAATGGGATGAAATTGATATTGAGTTTCTTGGAAAAGATACGACAAAAGTTCAATTCAACTATTTTACAGATGGCATTGGCAATCATGAATTCCTTTATGACCTAGGGTTTGATGCATCAGAAGAGTGGCACACTTATGGTTTTGAATGGCGAAAAGACCACATCACTTGGTATGTGGATGGTAAAGCTGTTCATACAGTGACTGAAAATCTACCAAGCACGCCAGGTAAAATCATGATGAATGTTTGGCCAGGTATTGGTGTTGATAACTGGCTTGATCCATATGATGGCAAAACACCTTTGTATGGATATTATGGCTGGATTAGCTATGATGAATAATCTTCTTTATATTTAAGAGTTATGTTCAGCAATAAAGTCTCCGATGGAGACTTTATTTTGTCTCACTTCCATTTTTTCCACTTTATTTTTATCAAATCTGCAAGAATATGGTAAAATGAAAAGAAAATGGTAATCGTTTACAAAAAAGGGGATTGGAAATGAATTATAAGGATGAATGGAGACTTTTAGCAATTAGTGATAGTTTGGATGATGTGGAACATCGTCCCTTAACTGAGGAATTTTTATTCTATCAAGCGGTAGCTACGGGAGATGTTGAAGCGGTCCGCAAAAATTGTGAACAAGAACGTTTTGTATCAGAAGATGGTGTGGGAACTTTGTCACGTAACCCCATTACCAATTTGAAATATCACTTTGTCATTACGACAGCTATGATTACACGCATGTGTGGTCAAAATGGTATGGAATTAGAACAAGCTTTTAGACTGAGTGACTTTTATATTCAAAAATTAGATGACCTTCACACGGCACAAGAAGTTCAAAATTTGCACGAAGAGATGGTTATTGATTACACAGAACGCATGCGACGTGAAATTCAAAAAGATGTCATTTCAAAACACGTTTCAGATTGTAAGGATTATATCTATTGCCACGTGAAAGAACGCATTACGGTTGAACAGTTAGCCAGCGAATTTGGTATTTCAGCAAGCTATTTATCACGCTTATTCAAAAAGGAAGTTGGCGTGTCCGTAAGCACTTATGTTAAAAATAAAAAAATAGAAGTTGCAAAAGACTTATTGAAATTCAGTGATTATTCAATGATTGAAATTGCGAATCATTTATCATTTTCATCACAAAGTCACTTTATTCAACAGTTTAAAGAAGTTGTGGGCATTACGCCGAAAAAATATCGTGATACGCATCATAATGTTAAATGGAATGAAAAGATTTGGTCAGAAGGTGACAAGGCTAATAGTTCTTCTGAAGCTATGTAATACACACAAACATAGTATGTGATTGAAAATGTAGAGTCTGAGGCATTTGCCACAGGCTCTTATTTTTTGCCAAACTTACAGCTCTGTAAGGACATTTTTTTAGATTGGATATAAACTAGAATCAAAGAAATTGCCACATTTTTGCCATAAATTTTCATCAGTTTACACGGACTTTCTGGGAGAGGCTTATTTATAATGGTTTGGTATAAGTCCATGTGAGGCTGATATATTTTTAAACAGGCAATCTTAAAAATTAAGAAAATTTCAAGGTTAATTCAATTTTGGCGTTTTATACTAGATTTTGAGTGAAAAGGGGGAGAGCCAGTTGAGAATTTTAGTGGTCGAGGATGAGAAAGGAATTGCGGAAGCTATTCAAGCCATTCTTGAAAATCACCGTTATGAAGTGGATTTGGTTTTTGATGGTGAGTCTGCACTGGATTATATATTAACGGGACTTTATGATTTGGTTCTTTTGGATATTATGTTGCCAAAACTTGATGGTGTCAGTGTGTTGAAGCGCGTGCGCCAAATGGGAATGGAAGTTCCTATCATTTTTTTGACAGCCAAATCTCAGTTAGAAGACCGTGTTTTGGGACTTGATTTGGGTGCTGATGACTATATGATTAAGCCATTTGAGGCAGAAGAATTATTGGCACGAATTCGTTTGCGGACTCGTCAATCGTCTATTACGCAAGTGAATCATCTCAAGTTTGGCAATTTGATTTTGAATCTGGACACGAGAGAATTAAGCGTGGCAGAGCGCGAAGTTAAGTTGTCTAATAAAGAATTTCTGCTGATGGAAACTTTCTTGCGAAATTCCAAGAAGATTATCCCCAAAAACCAATTAATTTTGAAGGTCTGGGGACCTTTAGATGAATCCGATTATAATCAACTGGAAGTCTTTATCTCCTTTTTACGTAAGAAACTTCGTTTCTTGGCAGCCAGTGCTGTTATTAAAACGACCAAAGGCGTTGGTTACTCGCTAGAAGATGGAGAGAAAGAAGGCTCATCATGAGGAATCTTCGGCTAAAATTTGTCTTGATTACGATGTCCATGTTAACCACCATGGTTTTGGTGTTATTGGTCATTAGTGAACGTTATAACAAATATTGGGATGAGTATGATACTTATCGGATTGTTAAATTGGTGGCTGCTAATGGTTACGTCAAAGAAAATACTGACGAAGCCATTGCTTTTGTTATTATTGATGAAAATGACAAACCAGATATTCAAGTTAACAACACTTTTTTAACAAATAAAGAGGTTAAAGAAGTCAGCAAAGATTTGTTAAACAGAGGGAAAAAGAGTTGGAAATGGTATGATTACATCTATTCTTTGAAGGAAAAGAAAGATGGAACCTGGCAACTTGTCTTTATTGATTTTTCAAGCTATTCAGCTTCCTATGCTCAAGTTTTTCTGGTTACTGTTTATGTTATTTTTGGTCTTCTTTTGCTTACGGGAGTTAGTATCTACCTATCACGTTTTATCGTTCAACCAGCACAAGCTGCGATTGATCGCGAAAAACAATTTGTTTCAGATGCTAGTCATGAGTTGAAGACACCGATTGCTTCTATTCGTGCCAATGCTCAAGTATTGCAAAATCAAATCGCTCCTAACCGTTATTTGAATCATATTCTTTCAGAAACAAAGCGCATGGAACATTTGATTCAAGAGTTGCTTGGCTTGTCTAAACTTGATGACAAAGATGGTAGAGAACATTTTGAAAAAGTTAATTTATCAAGTATCTGCCAAGAAATGATTCTAAGTTACGAAAGTCTAGCCTATGAAGAGGGCAAATTAATCGAAGATCAAATCGCTGAAAATATTGAAATTCTTGGTCAAGAATCTCAGTTAAAGCAGTTGGTTACCATTCTTTTGGATAATGCTATTAAGCATTCTTTGGACAATGGAAAGATTACCGTAGAGTTGTTGCAAGAAAAGAAAACAGCACTTTTACGAGTGTCAAATCCTAGTCTGGTCTATCCAGATGAGGTTTTGAAAAATCTTTTTGAACGTTTCTATCAAGCAGAAGATTCCCGCAATAGCAGTTCAAGTTTTGGTTTAGGTTTGGCGATTGCCAAAGCTATTGTAGAAAAACATAAAGGCAGTATCACTGTCAGTCAATCCGATGACCAGTTAACATTTGAAGTACAACTACCACTTAAATAAGGAGTTTAAATGAAAGATATCACTCGATTTGTATTAAAAACCTTGTTTTATTTTGTGATTTTTATGGTTTTAATTTATTTTTTCAGTTATCTTGGTCGTGGTCAAGGTAATTTCATCTACAATGAGTTTTAGAAAGGTAAACGGTTCATGTTACACGATATGATTGAGAGAATTGAGCATTTTGCTCAGACACAAGGAGATTTCCCTGTCTATAATATCTTAGGAGATGTTCACACTTATCGCGATTTAAAGGAAAATTCAGATTCGCTTGCAGCTTATATTGATTTTTTGAAGCTGGAAGAAAAATCTCCCGTTCTTGTTTTTGGAGGACAAGAGTATGACATGTTGGCTACTTTTGTGGCATTAACAAAATCTGGACATGCTTATATTCCTGTTGACCAACATTCAGCTCTGGAACGCATTGAAGCGATTTTAGAAGTGGCAGAGCCAAGTTTGATTATTGCTGTAGGTGATTTTCCTTTAGAAATAACGAATATTCCAATGATTACGCTTGACCAATTACAAACGATTTTTGCTCAAAAAACGGACTATCAATTGACTCACTCTGTTAAAGGCGATGACAATTATTATATTATCTTTACGTCTGGGACAACAGGAAAACCAAAAGGGGTGCAAATCTCACACGACAATCTCCTAAGTTTCACTAATTGGATGATTTCTGACAAAGAATTTTCAGTGCCAGAACGACCACAAATGTTGGCGCAGCCGCCTTATTCGTTTGATTTGTCAGTTATGTATTGGGCACCAACGCTAGCCCTTGGAGGGACACTTTTTGCACTTCCAAAAGAATTAACAACAGATTTTAAACGACTCTTTACAACCATTAATGAATTGCCGATTGGGGTTTGGACATCAACACCATCATTTGCTGATATGGCTATGTTGTCAAATGACTTTAATCAAGAAACATTGCCACATTTGACGCATTTTTATTTCGATGGGGAAGAGTTAACAGTAAAAACAGCGCAAAAATTGCGTAGCCGTTTCCCGAAAGCACGCATTGTTAATGCTTATGGTCCGACAGAAGCTACTGTTGCCCTTTCTGCGGTAGCTATCACCGATGAGATGCTAGCAACTTGCAAACGTCTGCCGATTGGTTACACCAAAGCAGATTCACCAACTTTTGTCATTGATGAAAATGGCAAAGCTTTGCCAAATGGCGAGCAAGGTGAAATCATTGTCTCTGGTCCTGCTGTTTCAAAAGGGTATCTCAATAATCCTGAACGCACACAAGTTGCTTTCTTTGAATTTGAAGGCTTGCCAGCTTATCACACTGGAGATTTGGGTGTGATGACTGACCAAGGCATGCTCCTTTACGGCGGACGCATGGACTTCCAAATCAAATTCAACGGTTACCGTATCGAGCTTGAGGAAGTTTCACAAAATCTTAACAAATCAGAATATATCAAGTCAGCTGTCGCTGTTCCGCGTTACAACAAAGACCACAAGGTACAAAATCTTCTAGCTTATGTGGTGTTAAAAGAAGGTGTCGCAGAACAATTTGACCGTCAATTGGACATCACTAAAGCGATTAAGGAAGACTTGAAAGATATCATGATGGATTATATGATGCCTTCAAAATTCCTTTACCGTGATAGCTTGCCGCTTACACCAAATGGTAAAATCGATATCAAAGGCTTGATGAACGAGGTAAATAGCCGATGATAGCATTTCTTCATCAGTTGCCACACTTAGAGGCTTACGGCAATCCGCAGTATTTTCTTTACCTGATTGTGGCTGTCTTACCTATTTTTATCGGATTATTTTTCAAAAAACGATTTCCTGTTTATGAAGCTTTGGTTAGCTTAGCTTTCATTATTTTGATGCTGACAGGGAAAAATCTTTATCAGATTGTGTCTCTTTTAGCTTACGTGGTTTGGCAAATTTTTCTGATCTTTTCTTACAAGACTTATCGGAAAAAATATAATAACAAGTGGGTATTTTACCTCTGGGTCTTCTTAGCTGTCTTTCCACTAGCGTGGACTAAGATTACCCCTTTGATGACCATTGATAAACATCAATCGCTCTTTGGATTTTTAGGGATTTCTTACCTAACTTTCCGTGCAGTTGGCACAATTATGGAAATGCGAGATGGTGTCTTAAAAGAGTTTAGTTTGTGGCAATTTTTGCGTTTCCTTCTCTTTATGCCAACTTTTTCAAGTGGACCAATTGATCGCTTCAATCGCTTTGATGAGGATTATAAAAATATTCCTGACAAAGATGAACTGCTTGATATGCTTGAAGAAAGTGTTCGTTACTTGATGCTTGGATTTCTTTACAAGTTCATCCTAGCTTACATTTTTGGAACGCTATTTATGGCGCCGCTAAAAGAAGAAGCCCTGGAAATGGGCGGAGTCTTTAACATTGCTACGCTAGGTGTTATGTACACCTATGGTTTTGATTTATTCTTTGACTTTGCGGGTTATAGCATGTTTGCGTTAGCTATTTCAAATCTTATGGGGATTAAAAGTCCAGTTAACTTTAATCAGCCTTTTAAATCACGCGATTTGAAAGAATTTTGGAATCGTTGGCACATGAGTTTATCTTTTTGGTTCCGTGATTTTGTTTTCATGCGTTTGGTTAAGGTCTTGGTTAAGCACAAAATCTTTAAAAATCGCAATGTCACATCAAGCGTCGCTTATATTATTAATATGTTAATCATGGGATTTTGGCATGGGTTAACATGGTACTATATCGCTTATGGACTATTTCATGGTGTAGGTCTTGTGATTAATGATGCTTGGGTTCGTAAGAAGAAAAAAATCAATCGTGAGCGCAAAAAACAAGGACTCTCACCTTTGCCTGACAACAAATGGACACAAGGTCTTGGTATTTTCATCACCTTTAATGTTGTGATGTTATCATTCTTACTATTTTCAGGTTTCTTGGATCAATTATGGTTCCCACAATCACCTGTAAAATAATAACAATTCATTATTGTAAAGGAGTTTAGCAAATGGATATTAAATCAGATGTATTAGCAATTATTGATGATCTTTTTATGGAAGATGTTTCAGATATGATGGATGAAGATTTGTTCGATGCGGGTGTGCTTGATAGCATGGGAACTGTCGAATTAATCGTTGAATTGGAAAGTCATTTTGATATTGATATTCCAATTTCAGAATTTGGGCGTGATGATTGGAATACCGCTAATAAAATCATTGCTGGAATAGAGGAACTTCGCAATGCTTAAACGCCTTTGGCAAATTTTAGGACCAGTTATTTGTGCCTTTTTGCTAGTTGTCATTAGTCTGGGTAGTGTCTCGCTTTCGAATAAATCGCACTCCCTAAAAGTAGAAAAGAAAGACGCGGTTTCGCTAAGTAAGACAGGATTTAAGAGTAAGTATAAAAAAGTACGTGCCTTAACAGATCCAAAGCACCGTTTTGTTCCGTTCTTTGGATCAAGTGAGTGGCTGCGCTTTGACAAAATGCACCCATCGGTCATTGCTGAGGCTTACAATCGTTCTTACACGCCGTATTTGCTTGGTCAAAGAGGTTCTGCCTCATTGACGCATTTTTATGGCATCCAACAAATCAATAATGAGTTGAAAAATAAACAAGCCGTTTATTTCATTTCTCCTCAGTGGTTTACAGCTAAGGGTGCCAATGCTGCCGCTTTTCAAACTTATTTTAGCAGTGGACAAGCCATTGATTTCTTGCAAAATCAAAAAGGAACAGCTTATGACCGCTACGCTGCTAGACGTTTCTTGAAACTTTACCCAGATTCTTCTTACAAGGAAATGATGGAAAAAGTGGCTGAGGGTAAAAAATTATCAACAGCTGATAAACGAAAACTCAAAACCCAAAGTATCATTTACCAGAAAGAAGATGCCTTTTTCAGTCGTGTTTCTCTTATCGATCATTATGATGGTAAGGTTGTCTCTCAAGCTAAAAAGTTACCAGATGCCTTTTCATATCAACATCTAGGGAAATTGGCGACAGCTGATGGTAAAAAAGCAAGTAGTGGTAATACCTTCGGAATCGACAACGGTTTTTATGATATTCGTATCAAACCGAGATTGAAAGACTTAAAAAATTCTCAACGTAAATTTAACTACTTAAAATCTCCAGAATACAACGATTTGCAGTTGGTATTGAATCAATTTGCCGAAAATAATACTAATGTTCTTTTTGTGATTCCTCCAGTTAATAGCAAATGGTCTGATTATACTGGACTTAACGAAGACATGTACCAAAAAGCTGTTGCTAAGATTAAATATCAATTGCAAAGCCAAGGTTTTAAAAATATTGCAGATTTCTCAAGAGATGGTGACAAAGCTTACTTTATGCAAGATACTATCCACATGGGATGGAATGGTTGGGTCGCAATGGACAAAGCTGTTAATCCATTCTTGAACAAAAAACAAAGCAAGCCAAACTACCAAATCAACGACCAATTTTTAAGTAAAAAATGGGCTAAATACACTAAAGAGTCCGATTCATTCTATTAAAAATTCAACAATACAACATGAAAAAATCAACCCGAATTTGGGCTGATTTTTTACTTTTTTACGATACTTTTTCAATCAAGTCAATTAATTTCTTAGTTTCTTCTGACAAAACAGCGTGTTTTGAGTGGGCATAGCTAACGTAAAATGTGATGCTATCTTCTTTGACTAAAGAGATTTTGACCAGTTGGTCAGAATCGCTAGTTAGAGCAATGTCAGAAAGAAGTGAGATGCCCATATTTTCAGCGACCATTTGCTTGATGACAGACACATCATCGATTTTGAAAAGGACAGATGCTTGGTCATGATAGCGATGATTTAACTGATTAAAGGCTGTTAGATGAATATTGTGTTCGTCCAGCAGAATAAATTTCTCAAAGAGAATTTCTTGGAATGACAACTCTTTTTTATTTGCCAGTGGGTGATTTTTAGAAAGAACAACATAAAAATCCTTAGTAAAGAGCTGATGAATGACTAGTTGATCATTTTTTAAGGGTGTTAGTGAACCTAGCAGACTAAAGTCAATTTGCCCGTTGAGAAGTTTCATCATGAGGCTTCGTGAGCCACCACGGATAGCTTTAACTTGAGAGAAGGGCTCGAGATTCTCATTTTGCTCCAGCAATTCCGTCAAAATATAGTTGCAGATAATCGGCGGAAAACCAACAGTCATCATGGGATTTAGTGATTGATGCACCTCATTAACAGCCGTTTTGATTTGCAGTAAGACATCTTCAACGTGACTTTGAAAAATATCTCCTTGCAAGGTTAATTCAGCCGTGCGGTGTGATGGGTCTTTGATGATTAAATCACAACCTAATTCTGTTTCCAAGCGCTTGATAGCGTAAGAAATCGTTGGTTGACTGACTTTGAAATATTGTGCAGCACCAGTATAAGATTTTAATTTTCCAAGCTGGTAAAAATATTCTAAATCACGTAAATTCATGCTTACCTCCTTGCCTTATTTTACCATAATCTTTTAAAACTTATTATAAATATTATTTATCAAAACTATGGCGTTTGACTATAAGAACTGGAACAGTTTATAATGACCCGCATAAGAAATTTCTTCTTATTTAATACATCTTTAGGAGGATACGTCATGCGTGGACATGATATTTTAAACAACCCATTCTTAAATAAGGGTACTGCTTTTACCATGGAAGAACGTAAAGAACTAGGATTGCTTGGTATTCTACCACCTTACGTTCAAACAATCGAAGAACAAGCTGAACAAGCTTATCAACATTTCTTGCGTAAACCATCAAATCTTGAAAAACGCCATTTCTTAATGGAAATTTTCAACACAAACCGTACGCTTTTCTACTACCTATTCAACCAACACATCGTTGAATTTAACCCAATCGTGTATGACCCAGTTATCGCTGAAACGATTGAAGAATATAGCGAATTGTATGTTGACCCACAATACGCTGCTTACCTTGATATTAATCACCCAGAAAACATCGAAGAAACACTAAAAAATGCTGCTGGTGACCGTGACATTCGTTTAATCGTTGTGACAGATGCCGAAGGAATTCTTGGTATTGGTGACTGGGGTGTCCAAGGTGTGGATATTTCTGTTGGTAAATTGATGATTTACACAGCTGCTGCTGGTATTGACCCTGCTTCAGTTATGCCACTTGTTATCGATGCTGGTACAAACCGTAAAGAACTTTTGGAAAATCCAATGTATCTTGGTAATCGTCACGAACGTGTCACTGGTGATAAATACTATGAATTTATCGACAAATTCGTTCAAACAGCTGAAAATATGTTCCCTAAATTGTACCTTCACTGGGAAGATTTCGGTCGTTCAAATGCTGCTAACATTCTTAACAAATACAAAAAAGAAATTCCAACATTTAACGATGACATCCAAGGTACTGGTATCGTTGTTCTTGGTGGTATCTTCGGTGCTATGGACATCACTGGTGAAAAACTAACTGACCAAGTTTACCTTTGCTACGGTGGTGGTTCTGCTGGTGCTGGTATTGCTGACCGCGTTCACGCTGAAATGGTTTCAGAAGGTTTGACTCCAGAAGAAGCTTACAAACACTTCTTCATGATTGACAAACAAGGTCTTCTTTTTGATGACATGGAAGATTTGACACCTGCTCAAAAACCATTTGCTAAAAAACGTGAAGACTTCGCTGATTGTGGTGACATGACTAGCCTTCTTAACGTTATTAAAACAGTTAAACCAACAATCTTGGTTGGTACATCAACTGATGCTGGAGCCTTCACTAAAGAAGTGGTTGAAGCAATGTGTGAAAACACTGAACGCCCAGTTATCTTCCCAATTTCTAACCCAACTAAGAAATTAGAAGCAACAGCCAAACAAGTTATCGAATGGTCAGACGGTAAAGCCTTCGTTGCGACTGGTGTGCCTTCAGGTACAGTAAGCTACAAAGGCGTTGATTACCAAATAGGTCAAGCAAACAATGCCCTAATCTATCCAGGTCTTGGTCTTGGTATGTTGGCTTCTGAAGCATCACTTCTTACAGATGAAATGATTGGTGCTGCAGCTCACTCACTTAGTGGTCTTGTAGATCCAGGTCAACCAGGAGCACCTGTTCTTCCTCCATTCCAATACGTTGCTGAAGTGTCAATCAAAGTTGCGGAAGCTGTTGCTAAAAAAGCTCAAGAACAAGGCTTAGCTCAAGCTGAAGAAAAAGACATGGCTAAAGCTGTTCGCGACCTTAAATGGTATCCAAAATATTAGTTTAGGAGGATAACCATTCGTATGAAAAAATTAAAAGATATTAAAATTGCAGGTCTTTCTCTACCGCTTTATACGGCTCTGGTTATCATTTTAGCTGTTGTTATTGCTATGGGAAAACTACCGCTCAACATGGTTGGAATTACTTTCATGTTGGTCGTTTTAGGACATCTTTTCTACTTTCTTGGTGAACGATTACCATTTTGGAATACTTACCTTGGTGGTGGGTCAGTCTTTACCTTGCTGTTAGCCGCAATCTTAGCTTCAACAGGATTGATTCCAAAATCAGTTATCTCAGCCACTTCTAGTTTCATGAGTGATTGGGGCTTTCTAGATTTTTATATTGCAGCGCTTATTTGTGGCTCAATTCTAGGAATGAACCGCAAACTTTTGGTGAAAGCCTCTGCTAAATTCATTCCTGTCGCTCTTTTATCAATGGTTATCGGTTTCTTTGCTACTGGTGCTGTTGGGGCTTTGCTCGGTCAAGGCTTTGGACATTCTGTCATGTACATTTCATTTGCCCAAATGGCAGGAGGAATGGGTGCAGGAATCGTGCCATTATCCAAAATCTATGCGGCTGGATTGCACACAGATGCCTCATCAATCTTGTCACAATTAGCCCCAGCAACCACGCTAGGAAATATTTTTGCCATTATCGGTGCCATTGTGTTGGCGCGTGGATTTGCTAACACCAAATTCAATGGGCACGGTGTGCTCATCCCTGTTGACAAAGACGATTTGAAAAAATCTGAAGCTCCGCTTGACCCTACAAAAACCGGTGTCGGAATGATGCTTGCCTTTGCCCTTTTCCTTATCGGCGTTATCTTAAATGCCTTTATTCCAAAAGTGCACAGCTATGCCTTTATGATTATTATTGTCTTTGTTCTCAAAGCGCTTGATATTGTACCAAAACCATTAGAAGAAGCAGTGGTTATGTTTAATCGTGTGATTATGACTAACTTGACACACGCTGTTTTGGCAGGTATTGGGCTTTCAATGATTGATTTGAGTTCATTAGCGCAAGCCATGACATGGCAATTTGTCCTTATCAGTTTAACATCTGTTGTGTCAATGGGACTTGCTAGCTGGATTTTGGGACAGGTTCTCGGTATGTATCCAGTTGAAACAGCTATCGGTGCTGGGATGATTAACAATTCCATGGGTGGCACAGGAAATATCGCTGTGCTTTCTGCGGCGGACCGCATGGAAATGATTGCCTTTGCCCAAATGGCAAACCGCCTAGGCGGCGCAATTGTCCTCATCCTAGGAGGAATCCTTATCCAATTTTTACATTAATTCAACAACTTCTGGAAAAATATTCATTCTTGTTCTTTGGCAAGAGTGAATATTTTTTAGATGATATAATAACCATGTAAGCTATCTGTAGTGAGTTGAAAAATGACTAGAAAGTTCTAGTCATTTTTTTAAGCTCTAAATTTTGATCAACTTATTTTTAAATAATATTTGACACTGCAACTAAATTAAGTTATATTAAATATAAAATTAATCGCACTTAATTTTTAAATATAAATATTTTATGGGGAGTTCTATAATGAAAAAGATAACATCACTCATATGTTTATTACTAATAATATGTATTTTGGGAGCATGTGCTACTACAAGGACATCAGAAAAGAATAAGTTAAATGTTGTTGTGACTAATTCTATATTATCTGATATTACTCAAAACATTGGTAAGGATAAAATAAACTTACACAGTATTGTTCCTATTGGTCAGGATCCACATGAATATGAGCCACTTCCTGAAGATGTTAAAAAAACAACAAATTCAGATATTATTTTTTATAACGGTATCAATTTAGAGACTGGTGGAAATGCATGGTTCACCAAATTAGTTAAAAATGCTCATAAAGAAGCTAATAAAGACTATTTTGCGGTAAGCGATGGTATTGATGTCATATATCTTGAGGGAAAGAATGACTTAGGAAAAGAAGATCCACATGCATGGTTAAATTTAGAAAACGGTATTATTTATGCAAAAAACATTGCGAAACAATTGATAGCTAAAGATCCTAAAAATAAAGAATTTTATACCAAAAATCTTACCAGCTATATTAATAAACTTGATAAATTAGATCAGGAAGCTAAGCAAAAATTTTCAAAAATCCCAGAAAATAAAAAATTAATTGTTACAAGTGAAGGATGTTTTAAATATTTTTCTAAAGCGTATGGCGTGCCATCAGCCTATATTTGGGAAATTAATACTGAGGAAGAAGGAACACCTGAGCAGACTACTAGCTTAGTTAGGAAATTAAAAGAAGGACCAACGCCGTCAGCATTATTTGTGGAGTCAAGTGTTGATGACCGTCCAATGAAAACAATTTCTAAAGAAACAGGAATTGGGATCTATTCAAAAATTTTTACGGATTCTATTGCTAATAAAGGTGAAGAAGGGGACAGCTATTATAGTATGATGAAGTGGAATTTAGATAAAATAGCCGAAGGATTATCTCAGTGATGATATGTATGATAAAGTTGGTGAAACTATGAAAGGAGACAAATGATAGAGATACAAGGATTAAATGTTATTTATAATAATGATTATCAAGCCTTAGCTAATGTGTCAATTACTTTAGAAGAAGGAAATATTATTGGTGTTATTGGACCAAATGGTGCAGGGAAATCAACTTTTATGAAAGCACTATTAGGGTTGGTTTCTTGTACAGGAATGATTACTATTTCACACGAAAGAGTTAATAGTTTACGTGGGAAAGTGGCTTATGTTGAGCAAAAAAGTCATGTTGACTATCATTTTCCTATTACTGTTAAGGAGTGCGTATCCCTTGGTACTTATCAACGAGTTGGACTTTTTCGACATTTAAGGAAAAAAGAGTGGGGAAAGGTTGAGAATGTTTTAAGGCAAGTAAAGTTAGAAGAATTTAGTAATCACCCTATTTCCACTTTATCCGGAGGACAATTTCAACGAATGTTAATTGCTCGATGTTTGATTCAAGAGCAAGATATTCTTTTTCTAGATGAACCGTTTGTTGGGATAGACCTGGTGAGTGAACAAATTATTATGAATTTATTGCAATCACTAAGAAGAGAGGGAAAAACGATTGTGATTGTTCATCATGATTTAAGTAAGGTATCGGATTACTTTGATAAAGTAGTCATTTTGAATAAAAAGTTGGTAGGCTATGGGAACGTAGCTACTACTTTTACTCCTGATGCTTTAAAAAAAGCTTATGGGGATTCGATTGTTGTATTATAAGAGGGTATTTATGGAATTTATTAACGATTTAATGACCTATCATTTTTTACAAAATGCTTTGGTAACGGCTGTTGTTATTGGAATTGTTTCAGGAGCTATTGGCTGCTTTATTATTTTACGTTCAATGTCACTGATGGGAGATGCAATCTCACATGCAGTATTACCCGGAGTAGCTATATCTTTTATTTTAGGAATTAACTTTTTTATTGGAGCAGTTATCTTCGGTATATTAGCTTCTTTCATCATAACTTTTATTAAAGAAAATAGTGTTATTAAAGGGGATACAGCTATTGGTATTACGTTTTCATCTTTTCTAGCGTTGGGTGTTATTCTGATAGGAGTAGCCAACAGTTCAACAGACCTCTTTCATATTCTATTTGGAAATCTTTTAGCCGTACAAGATAGTGATAAATGGGTTACTATAGTTATTTCAGGAATTGTAATAGGGTTTCTTATTATTTTTTTCAAAGAATTGTTAGTAACCTCTTTTGATCCAATTTTAGCGGAATCAATGGGGATGAATGTCAAATTTTTTCACTATCTTTTGATGGTACTATTAACTTTAGTTTCTGTAACAGCGATGCAGAGCGTAGGGACTATTTTAATTGTAGCAATGCTGATTACCCCCGCAGCAACAGCCTATCTTTATGTGAATAGTCTTAAGGCGATGGTACTCCTATCATCAGGAATTGGAGCGATTACTTCGATTATAGGGTTATTTTTAGGCTACACGTTTAATATAGCAGTAGGCTCTAGTATCGTTTTAACCTCAGCCTTTATCTTCTTAGTTAGCTTTTTCATATCTCCAAAACAATCTTTTATGAAGTGACATTAGGTAAACAATGTATCCTAATAGAAATTAAAACCTATTTTATTGTAAAAGTCTAAACGCTTAAATATCTGGAATATGAAGAAATACGTTTGTATGTGCTAATAGTAATAAAGATATTAATACTATCAGTTCAGAAATACTTTATTTTTAAAATTACCAAGTACTGTCAGCTAGTTGATAACCATAGTTGTAGTATAGAGCGTAGACAAACCCTCTCAGCAGTTGAATTGGTTACACTAAAGGTTACACTAAACTAGACAGAATTTATAAAGTGTTCTACACTAAAGAAAACAGGAGAACAGATATGTCTAGAAAAATACGTCGCTACTTCACCGATGACTTTAAGCAACAAATTGTTGACCTCCACAATGCTGGAATGAAATGAAGTGAGCTTATCAAAGAATATGAGTTAACGCCCTCAACCTTCGATAAGTGGGTCAGACAAGCCAAACTAACGGGTTCCTTCAAGTCTGTTGATAATATGACAGATGAACAACGGGAACTGATTCAACTCAGAAAACGCAATAAAGAACTCGAAATGCAATTAGACACCCTAAAGCAAGCGGCAGTGATTATGGCACGAAAAGACAAGTAATCACTGCCAACAAGTATAAATACAGCATTTCAGCTATGTGTCGTTGGCTGAACATCCCGCGCTCAAGTTACTACTACCAAGCTGTAGATCCTGTGTCAGAGGCTGATCTCGAGGATAAAATCACCTATATTTTCCTTGAGAGCAAGTCCAGATATGGGGCTAGAAAAATCAAGAAATGCTTAGAAAAGGACGGCATCATACTCTCTCGCCGTCGGATTCGTCGCATCATGAAGCGCCTAAACTTGGTATCCGTTTATCAAAAAGCAGCCTTCAAACCGCATTCTAGAGGGAAGAATGAAGCTCCTATTCCAAACCGCCTAGACAGGCAATTCGACCAAGAAAGACCACTGGAAGCCCTGGTGACCGACTTGACTTACGTCCGTGTGGATAGGCGATGGGCTTATGTTTGTCTCACCATTGACTTCTTTAATCGTGAAATCATAGGATTGACCGTTGGCTGGCACAATACTGCGGAGCTCGTTAAACAAGCCATTCAAAGCATCCCTTATGCACTAACCAAGGCCAAGTTGTTCCATTCTGATCGTGGCAAGGAGTTTGACAATCAGCTGATTGATGAGATGCTTGAAGCTTTTGGAATCACTCGTTCCCTCAGTCAAGCTGGTTGTCCCTATGATAATGCCGTCGCTGAAAATACCTATCGTTCCTTCAAACTGGAGTTTATCAACCAAGAAACCTTTCAGTCGTTAAAAGAATTAGCCCTCAAAACGAAAGATTATGTCCATTGGTGGAACTATCATCGCATTCATGGTAGTCTTAACTACCAAACTCCCATGACCAAACGAATTATCGCTTAAAAAGCACTTTATAAAAATTGTTCAGAAAAGTGTTGCCTTTTCATTAACTTTTATAATAATATTCGAGCTAAATTTGACATTGAAGTTAATATGTAGCAGTAACTTTTCAAATTGTCATGTTAAGATAAAAGATGAAAGCTAGAATAGATAAGAATAACGAGGTCTAATATGCATAGACTAGTTGCTACTATTTTCTCCATGGCGGTCATATGTTCTGAAGAAGTTTTTTGTGGTAGAAGATGACTTGAAGACCTATTTTTTAGATATTTAATTCCTACTACAAGTGTAGTAATAAGAGCTATAAGTATAATTGTTATAACCAATAAATCACTTAATGTATCATTGCCTTTGATAGTACTGGTAATAGTAGCAAAAGTATTACTAGTGATATGTAATACTATAGAATATAAAAGTGAGTAGCGATAAGCAACGTACCCAAAAATAATTCCTCCAAGTCCTGCAGATATTCCCTGATATAAATCATGGTGTATTAGTCCGAAGTAGAAAGCTGAAAATAGAATAGCGAAGTGAATACCATATTTTTTTAGTTGTGTCATTAGTGTGCCACGATAAATAAGTTCTTCAATAATAGGACCAATGACACAAATATAAAGATATTGCAAAAGTAGTTTTTGATACCGTAAGTGTTGGCTTGGCAGATAAATTAAATACTTTGAATCCAGCTTCTAGAATAACACTAAAGATGTTAGTTGTCATTGAGATTGTTAATAGGGTAGCAAAAAATATCATTATTTTGGTAATAGGTATAGTTTGGGGGAGAACAGAAACATATCATCTTTAATATATCGATACATAACAATTTCTACAGGAATAAACGCTATAAGTACAGAAACTATAAGCCTTATTCCTGTATCTGATACTATATTTATAAGTAATCGGTTAGCTAATATATCAAATAATATAGTATTTAGACCGAGAGCTATGAATACAGTTGCATTTGGTGTTAATTTTCTGATTGATATAATTCCTCCATAAAAAAACAGTCATCGTTATACTAGTATATCGATACAACATGCGCAAGAAAACAAATCCTAGGACCTTATCACTTAAAACATCATATAATAGTGATTAATTTTAAGTAATAAAAGTAGAGGGGAGATATTAAGATTATCAATGCTTTTTATTTTTTTAGTTATTTTTTATTAGGGACATTAGTCTGTTATGGATTGTGATTAGGTTATTTAGTCATTGTTGAATTTTATGCTTTAAACATTTATAATATTTCTGAACTAAAGTTAGATCTAGGAGTGAAACTATTAGAGATTATGAATATTATTTTATTATAAAATATCTTTTGGATTTTAAAGGTAGTGATAGAATAAATTACAGAGTTTAACTTTTATTGGAGTTCAAAAATAGGTGAAATTTTTTGAGAATTAAAGAAGCCATGACTAAAATATCACGGCTTTTCATATAGATTATTGGTTATTTTTTGAACAATTTAAAAGTTAACTATTTTATTATTGTAATTTCGAGAAAGCTTCGTTAATTATAGATTTTAATTCTGTTGCTGAAGCTTGTAATTTTTGAAGTTCTGAATCATTTAATGGGATGTTAATAGGACGTACAACCCCATTAGCACCAATAACAGCAGGTTGTCCAATATAACAGTCGCTTACATCGGGGTATTGTCCTCCCTGATATACCGATATTGGAAGAATGGCGTTTTCATCATCTAGAATGGCTTTAGTGATACGAGCAAGAGCGACTGCAATTCCGTAGAAAGTTGCTCCTTTTTTGTCAATAATTGAATACGCAGCATCCCGAACATTTTCAAATATTTGAAAAACTTCTTCTGCGTCGAAATCGTTCACCTCTTGAAGGTAATATTCAAGGTTAACACCAGCAACATTAGCATGTGACCAAACTGCAAACTCTGAGTCACCATGTTCCCCCATAATATAAGCGTGTACAGAACGTGCATCTACCCCTATTTTTTCACCAAGTGCTTGACGGAAACGTGCGGTATCAAGTGAAGTTCCTGATCCAATGACACGTTCTTTTGGAAATCCTGAGAATTTCCAAGTAGAATATGTCAAAATATCAACGGGATTAGCAGCAACTAAAAAAATACCATTAAATCCAGAATTAATGATTTCTGTAACAATTGATTTATTAATTGCTAAGTTTTTATCCACTAAATCTAAACGTGTTTCACCTGGTTTTTGGGGAGCTCCAGCCGTAATAACAACAAGATCGGCATCAGAACAATCAGAATATTGAGCAGCATAAATTTTCTTAGGTGAAGTAAATGCTAAGGCATTACTAAGGTCTTCAGCATCCCCAACAGCTTTGTCGAATAATTGAGGAATTTCAATAATTCCCAGTTCTTGAGCGATTCCTTGATTAACAAGTGAAAAGGCATAGGCTGAGCCTACTGCACCATCACCAACAATAATTACTTTTTTATGTTGTTTTCTTGTAGTCATAACTAAAAACCTCTTTTCTTAATATTTTTGTATCTAGTTACTTTCACTTAATAGTGTAACACTTTGGTCTGGAATTGTATAATAATATATATTAATAAGTTAATTCTAAAAAGGAATATCGTAGCTACTTCCCAAACAGTGAGATTAGACTAATATGAGTTTATTACTATAATTTCAAAAATGGGAAATAGTCTATCTGTCTAATTGTTCAATATGATATATAAAAGAAACTAATTTATAACCTTTAAGTCGCAAGATTGAATTGTTAGAATAGCCTCATGACTCTTTTACGATGTCTCCAGATTGATTTATCAATCTGGAAATTTTTATGGAAAAATTCAAAAATATGCGTTTAAAAATAAAACTGCTATTTGTGATAAAAAAACGTTGATATACTTGACTTTTTTGGGGGTAAAATATAAACAGTAAAAATATTAATATTTTTACTGTTTATATTTATATTAAGGATATGATAATTATGAAGAAGTTATTTACTATATTATTTGTTTTATTATCAGTGCTATGTTTTTTAGGTGGGGAAAAGGGAGTATTAGCTGAATCTAATAGTTTAGAGACTTTTCGAGGTTATGTAAATAATGATGGTAAGAGTAGCGAAAGCCGATTAGGTATTAATAATATTTACATAGATGACAATAGTCAGACTATTGTAGGGTACTGTTTTAATATCAAACAGCCGTATCCTAGTATGTATGGAGATCGGTACATTAAATATACTAATGTAACTGCGGAGCAAATGAAAGAGAACAGTAGCAGTACATTGGAGGATGCGGTGTTATACGATTAGGTTATGAAAATTTTATATAACGGTTATCCAAATAATGGGAGTAGCATTCAACAAAAGTATCAGTTAACTGATGATCAGTTTAGAGGAATTACTCAGCTAGTTATTTGGAAATTCACAGATAGCTATACAGGGTATTCGTTTAGCTCTGACAATTTAGAAAATGCTTATAATGAATTAAGTAATGTTTCACAGTTAACTTATCCTTCAAATTTTAAATTAAATTTGTACCTAAGTACAAATCCTTATGTACAAAATTTTCTGGCAGCAGAAATGTTGCCAGAAAATCAAACTGAATACACAAGTGTATCTGTCAATAAAGTTTGGGATGATGTAAACAATCAAGATGGACAACGTTCAAGTGAAGTTACTGTTCAATTGTTAGCAAATGGAGTGGAAGTCTCTGATCAGCAATTAGTGCTAAGTGATGCCAATGGTTGGAATGGTACTTTTGAAAATCTTGATAAATATGACTCTGACAATGTTCTTATTGATTACACTGTAAAAGAAGTTACAGATTTATCTGGTTATCAATCTGTAGTTTCAGGAAGTGACAATAACTACACTATTACAAATACTCATGTTCCAGAGATAATTAATTTATCAGGAACAAAGACATGGGATGACAATAATAACCAAGATGGTATCCGTCCAGAATCAATTGTTGTTCATCTACTTGCAAATGGTGTAGATACTGGTCAAACTAAAGAAGTTTCACAAACTGATAACTGGACTTACCGATTTGAAAATTTACCGAAATATCAAAATGGTCAAGAAGTTGTTTATACTGTTTCAGAAGACAGTGTTGGTGGTTATGAAACTATTATTTCTGAATTTAACATTACAAACAGTCATACCCCAGACACGACAGAAGTGTTTGGAACAAAGACATGGAATGACAATGATGACCAAGATGGTAAACGTCCAGATTCGAGTACAGTTAACCTTTTAGCCAATGGAACTAAGGTAGCTTCACAAGAAGTAACAGCTGATACGAATTGGACATATACGTTTTTAAATCTTGCCAAATATGCAAATGGTAGTGCTATTACTTACGCAGTAACTGAAGATAGTGTTGACAATTACACGGCAACAATTAATGGATATGACATTACAAATAACTATACTCCAGGTAAAACAAGTTTGACAGTCACAAAAGTTTGGGATGATAGCGATGACCAAGATGGCTTTGTCCTAATTCTATTGATGTCCAATTATATGCTAATGGCAAAAAATCTGGTGATGTTGTGACGTTAACAGCAGCGAATAAGTGGACATATACATGGACAAATCTTGCTGAAAAAGCAAATAAAAAAGATATTGTTTACTCTGTCAAAAAAGTGACTGAAGTTGATGACTATACAACTACTGAAGGAAAAGTAGAGAACGGAAATGTAACCATTACGAATACGCATGTGCCAGTAATTCCAGAAGAATTAGAGGACCCTAAGACAACAGATGTGACATTTAGCAAAGTTGAAGTTAACGGTAGCGCCGAACTCCCAGGTGCATCGCTCAAAGTTGTTTCAGGTGAAACCGCAGACGGTCAAATCGCCACAGATGTAAAAACGGGTGAAAACTTAGCGTGGACTTCAGGTGATACAGCCAAAGTGTTCAGCTTGTCAGAGGGCGCCTACACTATGGTGGAAAGTCAAGCGCCAGCAGGTTATGACTTAGCAGAGTCAATCACTTTCCGTGTCACAGCAGACGGTCAAGTCGAGGTAAAAGGAACAGACGGTTCATGGACAGTCCAAGCCGATGCGATAATCAAAATGGAAGATGCTAAAACACCAGTAATTCCAGAAAAAAACAGTCAAATACCCCAACAGTTGATGATCCAACAACTCTGTCAAGTAATTCTGATAAACAATCAGAGAAGAAACAAGAAAAGAAATCACTCCTTCCGTCAACAGGAGATAGCAGCGGTCTAGGATCGATGATACTTGGTCTAGTACTTGTATTATCAGTTATCTTTGGTTTTGTTTATAAAGCAAAAAAAGCTAAAGCATAGTATTAGTTAGTAATTGAATCCAACCTTTTAAAAAAGAGAGCCAATTTGGTTCTCTTTTTGTATTTATCTTTGATATTTTACCGCTTTACTTGTACTTGGCTTTGGTCTCTCTTGTGGTCTGTGTTATAATAAAATCATGGAAATATTTGACACACATACGCATTTAAACGCCGATGATTTTGCTGGGCGTGAAGCAGAAGAATTGGCACTTGCTAAAGAAATGGGCGTCACTCGACACAATGTTGTTGGCTTTGACGCACCAACTATTAAACGTGCTATTGAGTTAGCTGAAAAATACCCTGAAATCTACGCCACAATCGGTTGGCACCCAACCGAAGCAGGTTCATATACTCAAGAAATTGAGGATATGATTGTTGCCAATCTATCACACCCCAAAGTGATTGGCCTTGGTGAGATTGGGCTAGATTATCATTGGATGGAAGACCCAAAGGACGTCCAAATTGAGGTTTTTAAACGTCAGATTCAGCTTTCAAAAGACCACAACCTCCCTTTTATTGTCCACACTCGTGATGCGCTTGAAGATACTTACGCTGTCATCAAAGAAGTAGGCGTTGAACCTCGCGGCGGGATTATTCATTCATTTTCAGGCTCTTTAGAAATGGCAAAGCGTTTTATCGAGCTTGGCATGATGATTTCATTTTCAGGGGTTGTTACCTTTAAAAAAGCACTTGATGTTCAAGAAGCTGCGCAGAAATTGCCGCTTGATAAGATTTTAGTTGAAACGGATGCGCCTTACCTTGCACCTGTTCCAAAACGTGGTCGTGAAAACCGCACCGCTTATACTCGCTATGTTGTAGATAAAATTGCAGAGCTCCGCGGTTTGACCAGTGAAGAAGTGGCAAAAGCGACATCAGATAATGCAAAGAGGTTGTTTAACTGTGACTGAAAAAATCAAAATTCAAGAAGTGCTTGTTGTTGAGGGGAAAGACGATACCGCAAATTTGCGCCGTTTTTATGATGTAGATACCTATGAAACCCGCGGGTCAGCTATCAATGATGACGACCTTGAACGTATCGAAAAATTAAATGACCTTCGTGGGGTCATTATCTTTACGGACCCAGATTATAACGGAGAACGCATTCGCAAGATCATCATGAATGCTATTCCAAACGTTAAACACGCTTTTTTAAATCGTGATGAAGCTGCGCCAAAATCAAAAAGTAAAGGTCGTTCACTCGGTGTTGAACACGCAAGTTTCGAAGATTTGCAAACAGCTCTTTCTGGCGTATTAGGAAATTTTGATGATGATAATCAATTCGACATCACAAGAGCTGACCTGATGCGTATGGAGCTTTTAATGGGAAATGATAGCCGCAAGCGCCGTGAATATTTGGGTGAAAAGCTCCGCATTGGCTACAGCAACGGTAAACAACTCCTTAAACGCTTAGAACTCTTTGGCATCACTCTGGCTGAAGTCGAAGAAGTGATGGAGAAATATACTGCGTGATAAATTGTGTATTTTACACTTAAGCCAGATGTGATACAATAGTCACTTGCATTGACAGAAACGAAAGGAATGACAAAACTTTATTCTGGGGATAACTTGTGGATAAGGTAATTAAATAAATTATGAGAATTGCTGATTACAGTGTGACGCGTGCTGTCCTTGAGCGTCATGGATTTACCTTTAAAAAATCATTTGGACAGAACTTTTTGACAGATACTAATATTCTACAAAAAATTGTGGATACTGCTGAGATTGATAAGAATGTCAATGTTATCGAAATTGGTCCTGGTATCGGTGCTTTGACAGAATTTTTGGCTGAAAATGCTGCCGAAGTCATGGCATTTGAAATCGACGATCGTTTGATTCCGATTTTGGCTGATACGCTCCGCGATTTTGATAATGTCAAAGTGATTAACGAAGATATCTTGAAATCAGACCTACAAAGCCGTATCAAAGAATTTGCTAACCCAGACCTTCCAATCAAGGTCGTAGCAAATCTGCCATATTACATCACAACACCAATCTTGATGCACTTGATTGAATCAAAAATCCCATTTGCAGAATTTGTCGTAATGATGCAAAAAGAAGTGGCAGACCGCATTTCAGCAGAGCCAAACACTAAAGCTTACGGTTCACTATCAATTGCTGTGCAATATTACATGACAGCCAAAGTTGCTTTCATCGTGCCACGTACAGTATTTGTGCCAGCACCAAATGTTGACTCAGCTATTTTGAAAATGACTCGCCGTGAAGAACCACTTGTTAAAGTCAAAGACGAAGACTTCTTCTTCCGCGTTGCGAAAATCAGTTTTGTTCACCGTCGTAAAACACTTTGGAACAATTTGACAAGTCACTTCGGAAAAGCAGAGGAAACAAAAGCCAAACTTGAAAAAGCACTTGAAATCGCAGAAATCAAGCCATCTATTCGAGGCGAAGCTCTTTCAATTGCAGACTTTGCAAAATTAGCTGACGCATTGAAAGAAGTCGGTTTATAAATCAAAAACCAGCTCATAGAGCTGGTTTTTTAGTTTAAATATGATTAATGAAATTCATTACCGTTGAAGCAATATCGTGCCATTGTTGCAATGTCATAAAGTGATAAATCAATGTGAAATACATTTTCTCCTAAACTCCCTTGTTAATAATTAACATTTCTATTATGCCATATAATCTTGTTTATAAACGCGAAAGTCATAAACGGTCAAAATTTAGTCGCGAATGGTAAAAAATTCAAAAAAACTTACCGTTTACGACGAAAAAACGACTGTTTGCGACTTGCTCCGTTTTAGTGATGAAAAAAGGGTATAATATAGCTGAGAAATGAAAAAGAAAATCAGAGCGACATCTAGCTTGGTAACAAGTGGATTTTTGGCCCTTCATTAAAACTAGAAAGAATGAGATATGCTTAAGACATTATTTTCAAAATACAAAATTACCATCACAGTTATTGGATTTGCTTTATTAATCATCGCTTATCCTGTCATTTTTGAACATGTCTATTCAACTGGGCGAGATTTTGGCCGAAGTCTAGTAAATACTTTAATGCCATAGGAGGAAATTTTTATGGGAAAATTAGTCAAGGAAGATTTGTTAAATGACGTTTATAATCTTGTTTTATCTGTTGATATCAAAGAAGAAGAGCGTCAAGTTTTGCTGAAGTTTAAAAATGCTGTCGAAAATGGCAAAGACTTTGACAAAGCTGTTGTGAGTCTTGCTTCTGATTTACGCCAGATTGGCATTGCAAATATTGCTAAAAAAGAAAAAATGTCTTCAAGTGTCAATGACTTTTACAAAAAAATCTCTAGTCATGGATTGTTTGAAGGAAATTTTGCGCGTGGATTAGCTGCAACTGGGGTTATTTTTCATTGAAATTGAGTAAGAAAAGGAGAATTTTAGATGGCAAAATTAAAATGGTTTTCAGGTGGAAAAGAAAGAAGAGAGGAAGCTATCCGAATTATTGAGGAGTTGCTTCTTGATTTACAAACAAATGATTCTGCTACAAGTGTGAAAAAGACATTGACACATTATCTTAATGAATTTAAAACAAACGGAACATCATTTCCTTTTCTTATGAATTGCATGAGTTTAGAATTAACGGATGCCGTTTTACAAAGCAATATTCACTTCACTCCTGAACAATCTGAAAAATTAAAAGAACTTAGAAAATTAATGGAGATTAGAATATTCTAGTTAACCTCGAATAATACAAATAAAAAAGGCTTCAGAGCCTTTTTATTTTTTATAAAAATAAGTATATCCAATATTCTTCCAACATGGTACAATTAAAAAAGTAACAATTTTTAAGATTAAAATCTTTAGATAGTAAATAATAAATGAGAATAGGGAGAAGTAAGTTAGCATTTTAGCTGAGTGTCTAGCCTTTTTAGCAAACTTGCTGAGTCTAATAATGTTTGGAATTCTATTTCAAGAAATTACCAAAAATAAATTGAGTGTGATATATGGTTATGTAAATTATCGTTTAAAACAGTCTGCTTGTATCACACATTTACACAAGTTGTTAGAATTTATGAAGAAGGAAGGTCAAAATGTTGGGTAATTTAACGCTATTTTTTGCTTTTATTGTTAATTTTATAAGTTTTGTTCTACTAGGATTATTATTTCAACAAATTATTAAATATAAATTATCTTTAAAAAGAATGGATTTTCTTTTTATTTGAGGTTGAAGTTTTATTACCGATAGTGAATGGTATTTTTCTAAGTACACTAAATTTAAATTCTTATCTGGTTAAAGAAGTTACTATTTATTTAGTTGTATTATATCTTATTATTTCTTATAAGCGTGATTCTAAAATAGAATTTAGATACCATTTCTTTTACGGCTTATATCCTATTGCATTCTATATTGTTCTGCATAATTCTTTCTTCATTATTTGTCAATCTATTTTTTCAGTAAAGATTACTCTTACAAATCCGTCATTGGTAGTCGTATTATTGGGAGCTGAACCATTTATTGTGTATTATCTGGTTTCACGATAGTTAAATATTGATATTTCAAATGTAAGTCAAAGTTTTAAAAAACACATCGAGCATCGAGCCAAAAATTTTTAATATTATTAATAGCTTGATGGTCTCTTATTTTTTATTCATGGATGCCGTTGCTATTGTAAAACCTTTTCATAATACTGTTAACGATGCAATAAGGGGAATTGTTGCTTTCATTTATCTCATCCTTCTTTTTGTCTTCCTCTTTTATCTTAATTTCCGTCATGGGCAAGAGCAGAAAAATGAATTGCTTCGTAACCAGGAAATGGAATTGGCGGCCTTGGAAAATTGTAGCAAGCACGTGGAGAGTTTGTATCAGGAGGTTCGCAGTTTCAGGCATGACTACGCTAATGTCCTGATGAGTTTAAAGGTTGGAATTGATCAAGGCAATCTTGATGACATCAAGAAAATTTACAACGAAATCACAGCCAATTCGACGAAGCTAGTCAAGAATAATAAATTTGACCTGACTCGCTTGGCTAACATCATAGACAGCGGCGTCAAAAGCTTCATGTCAGCTAAATTTTTGCAAGCTGAAAATCAAGGGATTGCAATTAGTCTAGAAGTCGCCGAAAAAATGGAAAATCCTAGCATGCCATTAATTTATTACATTCGAATTTTGTCGATTCTGTTTGATAATGCCATAGAAGCCGCTTTGGAGTCAGAAACTCCAGAAATCTCAGTCGCTAATTTTTACCAAGATGGTAACTTTGTTTTCATGATTGAGAATTCAACTAAGGAAAAATCAGTGGATTTAACTAAGATTTTTGAGCGTGGCTACTCAACTAAGGGAGAAAATCGTGGACTTGGTCTAGCCACACTAATGGATTTCCAAGATGACGACGAAAATCTGTCAGTTGAAATTCGCAGCTCAGATTACACATTTACACAAGTTGTCCGAATTTTTGATGCATAATTATTCCTAAAAAGCTAATTTTTATCCTCATTGGAGCATTGACAGATTAGATTTTTGCTCACTTTTGCTTTTTGGGTTAGTGGTAAATGGGTTTAGGAATCTTAATAGATTTATTGATCAATCACCCTGCTATTTCAGGTTAGTTGTTATTAGAGATTTTGGGGAAATAATAGCTAACATTATTGTCAAGTATTAGTTTAACTTTTAACATCTGTTTTTCAGAGAATACTTACAATACTTTTAAAATCATTTCTGGGGAAGATAAAGGTGATTTATGCGCTAGTATTAGTGTTTTTCTGGGAGAAAAATCCATCCATAAAAAGAACTACTTGATATTAAAAGGAAATAGTTTGATGAGATTGTAGAGAGCAAGATGAGCGGAGCACTAGTATCCTTCATCGATCGCACACCAATCCTTTCTACACATTGAGTCAGTTTAGACAATAAGATGTTTTTGATTGCAACTAATAGTTTTTTAGTCCCTGTCGATCGATAGGGATTTTTTATATGTTACAATAATAGATGATCAATGATGTTATTGTTTAAGGGAGAAAACAATGATTGATATCTATGTATTAGAAAATAATGTAAATCAGCAGTTTCGTATTGAGAAAATGATTGGAGATTTGCTGGAGACAAATCAGTGGGAAACTCGTCATTTTGATTTATTTAGTGAAACTGATTGTTTAATTAACCTAGTTGAGGAGCCTTTTCCTCAATTTTTTTCCTGGATATTGATATTCATGGAGATAATACCAAAGGAATTGAAGTGGCTAAGGCGATAAGGGAAAAATCACGAACAGCGACAATTGTTTTTGTGACGACTTACTCTGAATTCATGTTATTGACTTATCGAGCTCAAGTTAGTGCACTTAATTTTATTGATAAAACAGATAAAGATGATGCGATAAAAGATAATTTTAAAAAATGCTTGCAAAAGGTCTTTGAGGACCAAGGTTTTAACATTCCTAAGAAAATATTTGTTTTTGAAAATAACAAAACGAAAATCCGCATTCCCTTGCAAGATATCCTTTATTTTGAAACTGCGGAAAGTCATCGCCTGAAGTTGATTACAAAAACTGGGCAATGTCATTTTTATGGTTCAATCAAAGAAGTGATGCAAGCTAATCAGAAATTATTTAGATGTTAAATCATATCTGATTAACCTAAATAATATTGTTAGGTTAGATAAAAAAGAAGGTTTGGTTTATTTTGACGATGATAAAGCTTGTTATGTTTCTAGAAAATATATCAAAGACTTAAGGTCAAAAATGGAAAATCTGAAATAGAAAAAACGCCAGCTCGTTAGTTGGCATTTTGTGCTTTAAAAAGGAAAGGACGGGATTTGAACCCGCGTGTGAAAGGATTCCACTTGCCAGATTTCGAGTCTGGTGCCGTACCAAGCTGGGCCACCTTTCCAAACTTTAATAGTGATGTGAAGTGTGCTTAATCAAAAACACTAGCTAAGTCAGCATTTCTAAAAGACAATACCATTATACTCCTTTGAAGTAAAAAAGCCAATCAAGTGAAATCTTTTGACTTGATTACTGAATAAATGCCCATTTTTTGCTATAATAGGACTATCAATCAAAAAAAGGGAATACATTTGCAAGGTAGAATTATCAAGTCTCTAGCAGGTTTCTATTATGTAGAATCTGATGGAGTAGTTTATCAAACGCGTGCGCGTGGAAATTTTAGAAAAAAAGGTCAGACACCATACGTTGGTGATTTTGTTGATTTTTCAGCTGAAGACCATTCAGAAGGTTATATTTTAGCGATTCATGACAGAAAAAACAGTCTTGTTCGTCCACCAATTGTTAATATTGATCAAGCGGTGGTTATCATGTCTGCTAAAGAACCAGATTTCAATGCAAACTTATTAGACCGTTTCTTGGTTTTACTTGAGCACAAGGCTATTGAGCCAATTGTTTATATTTCAAAAATGGATTTATTGACAAGTCCTGATGAGATTGCAGTGATTCAAAAACAATACCAAGAAATTGGCTATCAATTTTGCACATTTTTAGACGAATTGCTTCCGCTCTTGACGGACAAAGTAACCGTCTTTATGGGACAGACAGGTGTTGGAAAATCAACATTGCTAAACAAGATTGCTCCTGATTTGAAACTAGAAACAGGTGAAATTTCAGATAGTCTTGGGCGTGGTCGACACACGACACGAGCTGTTAGTTTTTATAATGTCAACGGTGGTAAAATCGCTGACACGCCAGGATTTTCATCACTGGATTACGAAATAACTAATGCAGAAGACCTGAACAAAGCTTTTCCAGAGCTCCGTCGTTTAAGTCGTTTGTGTAAATTCCGTTCATGTACGCATACTCATGAACCATCGTGTGCGGTCAAAGACGCCGTTGAGTCTGGAGAACTTTGGCAGTCACGCTATGATAACTATCTTCAATTTCTCAGTGAAATTGAGAATCGTCGCGAAACATATAAGAAAGCTGTAAAAAGAAAGTAGGTACTTATGTCAAACAATAAAATCGCTCCATCAATTTTAGCTGCTGATTATGCTAACTTTGCTTCAGAATTAAAACGTATTGAAGAAACAAGCGCTGAGTATGTGCACATCGATATTATGGATGGCCAATTTGTACCTAACATTACTTTTGGTGCAGATGTTGTGGCTAGCATGCGTAAACACAGCAAACTTGTTTTTGATTGCCACTTGATGGTTGTTAATCCAGAACGCTTTGTTGATGCTTTTGCACAAGCTGGTGCTGATATCATGACTGTTCATGCAGAATCAACCCTTCACATTCACGGTGCCCTTCAAAAAATTAAAAAAGCTGGCATGAAAGCTGGTGTTGTTATCAACCCAGGAACACCTGTTTCAGCTATTGAACCTGTTTTGAGCTTGGTTGACCAAGTGCTTATCATGACAGTTAACCCAGGATTTGGTGGTCAAGCTTTCATTCCTGAAATGCTTGAAAAGGTTCAAAAAGTCGCTAAAATTCGTGACGAAAAAGGTTACGATTTTGATATCGAAGTTGACGGCGGTGTGGATAACAAGACTATTAAAGCTTGCTACCAAGCTGGAGCTAATGTCTTTGTTGCAGGATCATATCTCTTTAAAGCTAGCGATTTGACTGCACAAGTAGAAACATTGCGCGTGGCTTTAGATGACTAAGGTAGCTGTATTTGCTGGTGGTCAATTATCAGATTTCTCCACTGGATTTGATGTCTTTGTTGGTGTAGATCGAGGCAGTTTGTTTTTATTAGAAAATAAGCTCCCGCTGGATATTGCAGTTGGTGATTTTGACTCAGTTAGTCAAGATGAACTGCAAGAGATTCAGCATAAGGCAGGTGTTTTTATTCAAGCTAATCCTGAAAAGGACGACACTGACACAGAACTAGCTCTGAAAACTGTTTTTGGGCAGTATCCAAAAGCCCAAGTGACTATTTTCGGAGCTTTTGGTGGTCGAATTGATCATATGATGTCCAATCTCTTTTTGCCTGGGGATCCTGATCTAGCACCATTTATGCGTCAGATAACTTTGCGAGACAAGCAAAACAGCATTCAGTTTTATCCAGCAGGGACTTGCCAAGTTTTGCCAGAAGCCGAAATGACCTATGTGTCTTTCATGGCTGATGGGGATGCGGATTTAACCATTGAAGGAGCTAAATATAATTTGAATGCTAAGAATTTTTTCAAAAAGAAAATCTATTCTAGCAACGAATTTTTAGACCAGCAGCCTATTACAGTTACCTTAGCATCGGGTTATCTTATCGTTATTCAAAGTAAGGATAGGTAATATGTTAGTAATAACTTTATTGTTAGGAGTCATCGGAGTTACTTTGTTGGTTTATCTTTTATCAAAAATTGCAAAGCTAACTGATGATTTATCACAAAAAATGGATGATAATGCAGATAATTTATCTGACCAAGTCTCTTATCAACTTGACTTAGCTCAAAAAGATCAGGTCTTGGCTTTAAATAATCAGCTCAATCGTCTGCAAAATGATTTATACACACAATTAAATGATATTCGCGATGTGCTTCATAAAAGTTTGAATGAGAACCGCGACCGTTCTGACCAACGCCTAGAAATCATTAACCGTAATTTGACAAATTCTGTCAAAGAAATGCAAGCGTCTAATGAAAAACGCTTAGAAGAAATGCGTCAGACCGTTGAAGAAAAACTAGAGCAGACCTTGCAGAATCGTTTGAAAGCTTCCTTTGAGACAGTGTCGAAACAATTAGAATCTGTTAACCAAGGTTTGGGTGAGATGAAAACGGTCGCTCAGGATGTTGGTAGCTTGAACAAAGTGCTTTCTAATACGAAAACACGTGGTATTCTCGGTGAATTGCAATTAGGGCAAATTATCGAAGATATTATGACGCCAAGTCAGTACGAACGTGAAGTTCCAACTGTTTCTGGCTCAAGCGAACGCGTTGAATATGCTATTAAGCTTCCTGGAGTCGAAGATGATGGTTATGTTTATTTGCCAATCGATTCAAAATTCCCACTTGAAGATTATTATCGCCTAGAAGATGCTTATGAAAGTGGTGATAAGGAACAAGTTGAACTTTATCGTAAGTCACTTCTAAATAGCATCAAACGTTTTGCTAAAGATATCAATAAAAAATACTTAAATCCACCCGAGACAACTAATTTCGGTATCATGTTTTTACCGACAGAAGGCTTGTATTCAGAAGTGGTTCGTAATGCTAGCTTCTTTGATAGCTTGCGACGTGATGAGAATATTGTTGTGGCAGGTCCATCAACGCTATCAGCTCTATTAAATTCGCTTGCTGTCGGATTCAAAACTCTTAATATTCAGAAAAATGCGAACGATATCAGCAAGATTCTAGGGAATGTTAAGGTGGAATTTGAGAAATTTGGCAACATGCTTGTTAAAGCTCAAAAACAAATTAACACTGCAAATAATACCTTGGATAGCTTGATTTCCACACGAACAAATGCAATTATCCGTGCGTTGAATACAGTAGAATCTTACCAAGATCAAGCGACGAAAAGCTTGCTTAACCTCCCACCATTAGAAGAAGAGGACAATCATGAAAATTAGTCAAATGAAAAAAGACGAACTCTTTGAAGGGTTCTACTTGATAAAATCTGCAGAACTTCGTAAAACAAGAGCTGGTAAAGATTACATCGCTTTTACCTTCCAAGATGATAGTGGTGAAATCTCAGGAAATCTTTGGGATGCTCAGCCTTATAACGTTGAAGAATACACTGCAGGTAAAGTTGTTTATATGAAAGGACGTCGTGAGGTTTATAATGGGACACCTCAAGTGAACCAAATTACGCTACGTAATACACGAGAAGGTGAACCAAATGACCCACGTGATTTCAAAGAAAAATCACCTGTTGATGTGCTTGATGTTAAAGAATATCTTGAACAGATGATGTTTAAAATTGAAAATGCGGTTTGGCAACGTGTGGTTCGTGCACTCTATCGCAAATATGACGAAGAATTCTTTACGTATCCAGCTGCTAAAACTAATCACCATGCTTTTGAGTCAGGCTTAGCCTATCATACAGCAACTATGGTTCGTTTGGCAGATGCGATTGGTGATGTCTATCCACAGCTTAATAAGAGTCTTCTTTACGCTGGTATTATGCTTCATGACTTGGCTAAAGTTATTGAATTGACAGGGCCAGACAATACAGAGTACACGGTTCGTGGTAATCTAATCGGTCATATTGCTTTGATTGATGAAGAAATTACAAAAGTTCTGACAGAGTTAAATATTGATGATACGAAAGAAGATGTTATTATTCTCCGTCATGTTGTTTTAAGTCACCATGGTTTACTGGAATATGGTAGTCCAGTTCGTCCACGTGTCATGGAAGCAGAAATTATTCACATGATTGATAATATCGATGCTGAAATGATGATGATGACAACAGCTTTGAGCCGTATTGATGAAGGCGAAATGACAAATCGTATCTTTGCTATGGACAACCGTTCTTTCTATAAACCAAAGCTATAATTAATCGATTTGAAAAATTCTAACCGTGGTTCACCCGCGGTTTTTTAATATAAAAAGGTATCCAGAAGGATACCTTTAATGGTGTACAGTTGTATTATTTATTGCTTCGTATAGATATCTTGGTCGCCATCGCCTTCAGTCAAAGTAAGTTGATTACCGTCTAATTGATAGGTTTTCATATCATCACCGATTAGGATAATCTGTTTGTCAGCATTGATTTTTACTGGATCAATATCAATTTCTCCGTCGTATTCCTTAGTTTCTAATTGGCCAGTTCCATCCTTGATGGTTAAAGTTTTCACTTCATCAAATCTTTCTAAAACATAAGTACCATCCAAAACAGTTGACGGTGCTGCATTAGAAATGTCTGAGCTAGAATAACTAGAGCTAGGAGTTGTTTGGTTTGGTGTTGAAGTAGTTGAAGTTGAACTACTTTCTGTGACAGATGAGCTTGTTGCAGCGGTTTGATTTGAAGGAGTAGCAGCATTTTGTGCCTGGCAAGCTCCTAAAAAAATCGTTAGTAAGAGTAAACCCATTAATTTAAGCAGCTTTTTCATAATTAGACCTCCGTTTTTCACTGATTGCATCGTTGTGCAAATACACTAAGGACCATCAATTAAATAAGAAAATATTATTATTTCACTTTATGGTATCAAACCGAGATTATCAATTGCTTTATCATTTATAGCTGTCTCTTCTTACCACTATTATATCATCGGAGATTTTTACTGTAAAAGGATAATGCTTACTATGCTGTTATGATGGCTTTTTTTCGCATTTTAAGAGAGCTTATTAAAGTTATAAATTGCGTTAAATAACACAATATTTTAATGTTACGCTCTCAAGAATCCCTTTACATTAGGAAAAAACATAAAAAACATATATTTTTTTGTTAAAATGTTCGTTTTTTTCGTCTTCTTATGTTATAATAACAAAAACAGATACTAAAAAATGGAGAAATTATGAAATTACGACGTAGTGAACGCATGGTTGTCATCTCCAACTATTTGATTAATAACCCTTATAAGTTGACAAGTTTAAATACTTTTGCTGAAAAATACGAAGCAGCAAAATCTTCTATTTCTGAAGATATTGCCATCATTAAAAAAGCTTTTGAAGAATCTGGCATTGGTGAAATTGAAACTGTCACAGGGGCAAGTGGAGGTGTCATTTTTACACCAGGAATCTCTGAAGAAGAAGCAAGATCGGTTATTGAAGACTTACGTGATAGTATGTCAGAAAGTAATCGTATCCTTCCAGGTGGTTATATTTACTTATCAGACTTGCTAAGTACCCCACGCATTTTACAAAGTGTAGGGCGTATTATTGCTAATGCCTTTAAAGGACACAAGATTGATGCTGTTATGACAGTTGCTACAAAAGGTGTGCCATTAGCTAATGCCGTAGCTAACATCTTAAATGTACCTTTTGTTATTGTTCGCCGAGACCTTAAAATTACTGAAGGTTCTACAGTTTCTGTCAATTACGCAAGTGGATCAAGTGATCGTATTGAAAAGATGTTCTTGTCAAAACGTAGCTTGAAACCAAATAGCCGAGTGTTGATTGTTGATGACTTCCTTAAAGGTGGTGGTACAATTTCGGGTATGGTTAGCCTTTTGACAGAATTTGATAGTACATTAGTTGGTGTTGCTGTCTTTGCTGAAAACGCACAAGAAAAACGTGACCGCATGAACTACAAATCATTGCTAAAAGTTTCAGAAATTGACGTTAAAAATAATCACGTTAAAGTAGAACTTGGTAATATCTTTGACAAATAATCAGAAAGAGGCGATAGCCTCTTTTTTGTATCTCCGAAAATAATGTTTTAAAACAGGAAAACAAGCGAAATCAGTTGACATCTTACCAGTCTTATGGTACTATTGTAAACGGTACTTTTTACTTTTGGTCTCTCCAGAGTGTACAGAGACGTGCTGACAAATGTTGCAAAGTACACATTTTAGATAGGGACTGTCACCAAGCGCCCTATCAACCAAAATAAAAATCTTACAGGAGAAAAGTAGATGCCTACAATCAACCAGTTGGTACGTAAACCACGTAAATCTAAAGTTGAAAAATCTAAATCACCAGCTCTTAACGTTGGTTATAACAGCCACAAAAAAGTTCAAACTAACGTATCTTCACCACAAAAACGTGGTGTTGCAACACGTGTTGGAACAATGACACCTAAAAAACCTAACTCAGCCCTTCGTAAATTCGCTCGTGTACGTTTGAGCAACCTTATCGAAGTTACTGCATACATCCCAGGTATCGGACACAACCTTCAAGAACACAGTGTTGTTCTTATTCGTGGTGGACGTGTAAAAGACCTTCCAGGGGTACGTTACCACATCGTTCGTGGTGCACTCGATACTGCAGGTGTTGCTGATCGTAAACAAAGCCGTTCTAAATACGGTGCTAAACGTCCTAAAGGATAATAAGAAGGGAGATAAGAAAGAATGAGTCGTAAAAATAGAGCGCCAAAACGCGAAGTATTGCCAGATCCATTATACAATTCACAACTTGTAACACGTCTTATCAACCGTGTTATGCTTGATGGTAAACGTGGTACTGCTGCATCAATCGTATATGATGCATTTGAACAAATTAAAGAAGCTACTGGAAACGATGCACTTGAAGTATTCGAAACAGCTATGGAAAACATCATGCCTGTTCTTGAAGTACGTGCTCGTCGCGTCGGTGGTTCTAACTACCAAGTCCCAGTTGAAGTTCGTCCAGAACGTCGTACAACTCTTGGACTTCGTTGGTTGGTAAACGCATCACGTGATCGTGGTGAACACACTATGAGAGATCGTCTTGCAAAAGAAATCCTTGATGCTGCTAACAACACTGGTGCTTCAGTTAAAAAACGTGAAGATACACACCGTATGGCAGAAGCAAACCGTGCATTCGCACACTTCCGCTGGTAATCTGCAAGATAATGATACATTACTTCGAATGCATTTAACTTGTTTTACTACTGACATTCGAAATTGGCTTAATCAAAATTTATTTCTGCTTAGGTTGTATCAAATTTAATAAAACATCTTTAGAACGGGTAGGTCCTGCCTATCCGTTCTAAAAGTATGTTATAATAAAGTAGTAAACTAAATTTATAATAGGAGAAAAAAATGGCTCGCGAATTTTCACTTGAAAAAACTCGTAACATCGGTATCATGGCTCACGTCGATGCTGGTAAAACAACAACAACTGAGCGTATTCTTTACTATACTGGTAAAATCCATAAAATCGGTGAAACACACGAAGGTGCTTCACAAATGGACTGGATGGAACAAGAGCAAGAACGTGGTATCACAATCACTTCTGCCGCTACAACTGCACAATGGAAAGACTACCGCGTAAACATCATCGACACGCCAGGGCACGTGGACTTCACAATCGAAGTACAACGTTCACTTCGTGTTCTTGATGGTGCGGTTACAGTTCTTGACTCACAATCAGGTGTAGAACCTCAAACAGAAACAGTTTGGCGTCAAGCTACTGAATACGGTGTTCCTCGTATCGTATTCTCAAACAAAATGGACAAAATCGGTGCTGACTTCCTTTACTCAGTAAGCACACTTCACGATCGTCTTCAAGCTAACGCTCACCCAATTCAATTGCCAATCGGTTCTGAAGATAGCTTCCGTGGTATCATTGACTTGGTTCGTATGAAAGCTGAAATCTACACTAACGACCTTGGTACAGATATTCTTGAAGAAGACATCCCAGCTGAATACGTAGATCAAGCTAACGAATACCGTGAAAAATTGATCGAAGCAGTTGCTGAAACTGATGAAGAATTGATGATGAAATACCTTGAAGGTGAAGAAATCACTGAAGCTGAATTGAAAGCTGCTATCCGTAAAGCAACTATCAATGTTGAATTCTTCCCAGTCCTTTGTGGTTCTGCCTTCAAAAATAAAGGTGTTCAAATGATGCTTGATGCGGTTATCGACTACCTTCCAAGCCCACTTGACATCCCTGCAATCAAAGGTGTTAACCCAGATACAGATGAAGAAGAAGAACGTCCAGCTTCAGATGACGAACCATTTGCAGCCCTTGCGTTCAAGATCATGACTGACCCATTCGTAGGTCGTTTGACATTCTTCCGTGTTTACTCAGGTGTATTGAACAGCGGTTCTTACGTTCTTAACACATCTAAAGGTAAACGTGAACGTATCGGACGTATCCTTCAAATGCACGCTAACCACCGTAACGAAATCGAAACAGTTTACGCTGGTGATATCGCCGCTGCTGTTGGCTTGAAAGATACTACAACTGGTGACTCATTGACTGATGAAAAAGCTAAAGTTATTCTTGAATCAATCGATGTTCCAGAACCAGTTATCCAATTGATGGTTGAACCTAAATCTAAAGCTGACCAAGATAAAATGGGTATCGCTCTTCAAAAACTTGCTGAAGAAGATCCAACATTCCGTGTTGAAACTAACGTTGAAACTGGTGAAACAGTTATCTCTGGTATGGGTGAACTTCACCTTGACGTCCTTGTTGACCGTATGAAACGTGAATTCAAAGTTGAAGCTAACGTAGGTGCTCCACAAGTATCATACCGTGAAACATTCCGTCAAGCTACTCAAGCACGTGGATTCTTCAAACGCCAATCTGGTGGTAAAGGTCAATTCGGTGATGTTTGGATTGAATTTACTCCAAATGAAGAAGGTAAAGGATTCGAATTCGAAAATGCTATCGTCGGTGGTGTGGTTCCTCGTGAATTCATCCCTGCAGTAGAAAAAGGTCTTCAAGAATCTATGGCTAACGGTGTTCTTGCTGGTTACCCAATGGTTGACGTTAAAGCTAAACTTTACGATGGTTCATACCACGATGTCGACTCATCTGAAACAGCCTTCAAGATCGCTGCATCACTTGCACTTAAAGAAGCTGCTAAAACTGCACACCCAGTTATTCTTGAACCAATGATGCTTGTTACAATCACAGCTCCAGAAGAAAACCTTGGTGACGTTATGGGTCACGTTACAGCGCGTCGTGGACGTGTTGATGGTATGGAAGCTCACGGTAACAGCCAAATCGTTCGTGCCTTCGTTCCACTTGCTGAAATGTTCGGTTACGCAACAGTTCTTCGTTCTGCAACTCAAGGACGTGGTACATTCATGATGGTATTTGACCACTACGAAGACGTTCCTAAATCAGTTCAAGAAGAAATCATCAAGAAAAATTCTGGTGAATAATTACTGTTAAAAAGGATGCTCAAATGAGCGTCCTTTTTTGTAATGAAAACGGTAATAATATTTGCAATTTTAGCGAAATAGTTATATAATAAAAGCGTTGAAAGGTTGATTTGTACCTACGTAAGTTAATCTTTTCACAATTGTCTAAAAGGGAAACCTTTTAAAATAAAAATTTTTTTTGATTTTCATAAGGAGGAAATCACTAATGGTAGTTAAAGTTGGTATTAACGGTTTCGGTCGTATCGGTCGTCTTGCATTCCGTCGTATCCAAAACGTTGAAGGTGTTGAAGTAGCTCGTATTAACGACCTTACTGACCCAGCTATGCTTGCTCACTTGTTGAAATACGATACAACTCAAGGTCGTTTCAATGGTGATGTTGTTGTTAAAGATGGTGGTTTTGAAGTTAACGGTCAATTCGTTAAAGTTTCTGCAGAACGTGACCCAGAACAAATCGACTGGGCTAACGATGGTGTAGAAATCGTTCTTGAAGCAACTGGTTTCTTTGCAACTAAAGCTGCTGCTGAAAAACACTTGCACGAAGGTGGAGCTAAAAAAGTTGTTATCACAGCTCCTGGTGGATCAGATGTTAAAACAATTGTATTTAACACTAACCACGAAATTCTTGATGGTACTGAAACAGTTATCTCAGCTGGTTCATGTACAACAAACTGTCTTGCACCAATGGCTGATACTTTGAACAAATCATTCGGTCTTAAAGTTGGTACAATGACTACAGTTCACGGTTACACTGGTGACCAAATGACTCTTGACGCACCACACCGTAAAGGTGACTTCCGTCGCGCACGTGCTGCTGCTGAAAACATCGTTCCTAACTCAACTGGTGCTGCTAAAGCTATCGGTCTAGTTATCCCTGAATTGAACGGTAAACTTCAAGGTCATGCTCAACGTGTACCAGTTCCAACTGGATCACTTACTGAACTTGTTTCAGTTCTTGACAAAAAAGTAACTGTTGAAGAAATTAACGCTGCTATGCAAGCTGCTGCAACTGAATCATTCGGTTACAACACTGACCCAATCGTTTCAAGTGATATCGTAGGTATCTCATTCGGTTCATTGTTTGACGCAACTCAAACAGAAGTAACTGAAGCAGCTGACGGTACTCAATTGGTTAAAACTGTTTCATGGTACGACAACGAAATGTCTTACACTTCACAACTTGTTCGTACTCTTGAATACTTCGCAAAAATTGCTAAATAATCATTGAGTTGATCAGTTAAAGAGAGGATTTATTCCTCTCTTTTTTTGTTTTATTTAAATGATAGAAGTTTTGTACCTAATGTCTCGTGGAAAGTTCTAAAATGAAGTTAGCCACCTAAGGGTATCAAAAAACATCGCAGAGAGATATAATTGTAATCACCACAACAACAATTAGAAAGACTCTGAGATGCAAACCTATTATACACTAAAAAGTAAACATTTAACACTAACTGAACGTAGAATGATTAAACATTGGCCTCAAGAAGGGCTCTCAAATCGTGAAATCGCTAGGAGATTAGCTAAAGCTCCTCAAACCATTCACAACGAAGTCAAACGTGGTCAGGTTAGACAACAAGTGCGTAAAGGAAAATTTGAAGTGATCTACTCAGCTGATTTTGCTCAAAAAGCCTATCAAAACAATCGCAAACGTTCTGTTAAACAAGTCTCCCTAACCAAGGGACTCAAAGAAAAGATAACTCACTACATCGAACAGAAATACTCTCCCGAGATGATGGTAAAGTCAAAAGGGATACCTGTTCCCATCTCCACCATTTACTACTGGATTCATCATGGACACTTAGGATTGACCAAGGCTGATATGCTTTATCCTCGACAAGAGAAAGCTAAGAAAACGCATGCTAGTCCCAATTTTAAGCCAGCTGGAAAGTCTATTGAGGAACGACCAGAAAGCATTAATAAGCGTGAGAATATCGGTGATTTTGAAATTGATACGGTTATTCAAACACGGGCAAAAAACGAGTGTCTGTTGACTCTAACCGATAGAAAGAGTCGTTATCAAATCATTCGACTCATTCCCGATAAGTCCGCGGTTTCAGTCAATCAAGCTCTGAAAGCAATCCTCAAGGATTATCAAATGAACTCTATCACAGCTGATAACGGGGCTGAGTTCAGTCGTTTAGCAGAAGTTTTTGACCCTACTCATATCTATTATGCCCACCCGTATTATTCTTGGGAGCGTGGTACTAATGAGAATCATAATAGACTCATCCGGCGTTGGTTACCTAAGGGAAGCAAAAATGCGACTCAACAACAAGTCGCATTTATTGAAAACTGGATTAACAATTATCCAAAGAAACTATTCAATTATAAATCTCCTAAAGAGTTTTTACAGACTGGCTAATTTGAACTTGAAATTTGGCACCTAATGTCTCGTAGCAGCCAAAGGACAAATTCTATTGATTTAACTACCTCTTTTACAGGTTTTGTGATATAATTAGCATGTATAAAAAATTTATAAGGAGTCCTATCAAATGGCTAAATTGACTGTTAAAGACGTTGATTTGAAAGGCAAAAAAGTTCTTGTCCGTGTTGACTTTAACGTGCCTTTGAAAGATGGCGTTATCACTAACGACAACCGTATTTCTGCGGCTCTTCCAACAATCAAGTACATCATCGAACAAGGTGGTCGTGCAATTCTTTTCTCTCACCTTGGACGTGTTAAAGAAGAAGCTGATAAAGAAGGTAAATCTCTTGCTCCAGTAGCAGCTGATTTGGCAGCTAAACTTGGTCAAGAAGTTGTCTTCCCAGGTGTTACACGTGGTGCTGAACTTGAAGAAGCTATCAATAACCTTAAAGATGGTGAAGTTCTTCTTGTTGAAAACACTCGTTTTGAAGATGTTGACGGTAAAAAAGAATCTAAAAACGATCCAGAACTTGGTAAATATTGGGCTTCACTTGGTGACGGAATCTTCGTTAACGATGCATTTGGGACTGCACACCGTGCACACGCATCTAACGTAGGTATTTCTGCAAACGTTGAAAAAGCTGTTGCAGGTTTCCTTCTTGAAAACGAAATTGCATACATCCAAGAAGCTGTTGAAAAACCAGTTCGTCCATTTATCGCAATCCTTGGTGGTTCAAAAGTTTCAGATAAAATCGGTGTTATCGAAAACTTGTTGAAGAAAGCTGATAAAGTCCTTATCGGTGGTGGTATGACATACACATTCCTTAAAGCACAAGGTATCGAAATCGGTAACTCACTTGTTGAAGAAGATAAACTTGACGTTGCTAAAGAACTTTTGGCTAAAGCTGACGGTAAATTAATCTTGCCAGTTGACTCAAAAGAAGCTAACGCTTTTGCTGATTACACTGAAGTTAAAGATACTGAAGGTGCAGCAGTAGATGCTGGATTCCTTGGTCTTGATATCGGTCCAAAATCTATCGCTAAATTTGACGAAGAATTGACTGGTGCTAAAACAGTTGTTTGGAACGGACCTATGGGTGTGTTTGAAAACCCTGATTTCCAAGCTGGTACAATCGGTGTAATGGATGCTATTGTTAAACAACCAGGCGTTAAATCAATCATCGGTGGTGGTGACTCAGCTGCCGCAGCTATCAACCTTGGTCGTGCTGACAAATTCTCATGGATTTCTACTGGTGGTGGAGCTTCTATGGAACTTCTTGAAGGTAAAGTACTTCCAGGTCTTGCTGCATTGACTGACAAATAATTTTCAACTTTGAGAGTATGAGAGCCCTTTGGGGCTCTTTTTTGTTTTCTATTATAATAGAAAAAAGCACATTCGTATCTAGCGAAAACGATTTAAAATGTGTTAAAATAAAGAAAATATATTGGGTTGTGGGTTATGAAGTATTTGAAAGATCTTTTATCAAATTATAAATTTGATCCGAGTAAGTTTAAGTTAGGAATGCGAACGCTGAAGACAGGTTTGTCTGTCTTCTTGGTTCTCTTATTATTTCATTTATTTGGTTGGGAAGGGCTGCAGATTGGAACGCTGACGGCTGTTTTCAGTTTACGTGAAAGTTTAGATAAAAGTGTTCACTTTGGTTTTTCACGTATTGTTGGAAATAGTGTCGGTGGTTTGCTATCTTTGCTCTTCTTTTTAATTAATCAATTTTTTCACAACGAATTTTGGGTGACTCTGTTTTTTGTTCCAGTATTTACCATGCTTGGCATTATGATTAATGTTTCGATTAATAATAAAGCAGGGATTATTGGTGGAACTTCGGCACTTTTAATTATTACGCTGTCCATTCCTGCTGGGGATACGATTTTGTATGTCTTTGCAAGGGTGTTTGAAACGTTCTGTGGAGTCTTTGTTGCCATACTCGTTAATTCTGATGTAGATATGGTTCGCGAGTGGTTGAAAAATAAAAATGAAAAAAATTGAGTCTCAATGTCATATTTTCTGACATATGGGGTTGACAGTTTAGAATTTTCAGACTATAATAATTGTCGGAAGGAGGTCATCATGAAAGAAAAAGAACTCAGACGTTCCATGGCGGTTTTTCCCATTGGGACAGTAATGAAATTGACCGATTTAACAGCACGTCAGATTCGTTATTATGAGGATCAAGGGTTAATAACCCCAGAACGTACTTCAGGTAACCGTCGTATGTTTTCATTGAACGATATGGATCGATTACTTGAAATTAAAGATTTCCTTGACGAGGGGCTTAATATTGCGGCTATCAAGCGTGAATACGCGGATAGACAAGATAAAGCACTTCAAAAGCAGAAGTCTTTAACTGATGCTGATGTTCGTCGAATCTTACAAGATGAACTCCGAAACCAAGGTCGTTTTTCGACCCCATCACAGTACATTAGCAATTGGCGCATCTAAATAAGCGTCGCTCGGTTATTTCGGTTTTAAAAGGAGACCTAAATTCATGACTATTACAGCAGCTGACATCCGTCGCGAAGTCAAAGAAAAAAATGTTACATTTTTACGCTTGATGTTCTCAGATATCGCTGGGACATTGAAAAACGTAGAAATCCCAGCAACTGATGAGCAACTTGACAAAGTATTGTCAAACAAAGCAATGTTCGATGGATCTTCAATCGAAGGTTTTGTACGTATCAACGAATCTGATATGTTCTTGCACCCAGATCTTGATACATGGACAGTGTTCCCATGGGGTAGTGAAAATGGTGCCGTTGCAGGTTTGATCTGTGATATCTACACTCCTGAAGGTGAACCATTTGCAGGTGACCCACGTGGTAACTTGAAACGTGCGCTTCGCCACATGGAAAAAGTTGGTTTCAAATCATTTAACCTTGGTCCAGAACCGGAATTCTTTTTGTTCAAATTGGATGAAAAAGATGAACCAACTCTTGAAGTAAACGACCGTGGTGGTTACTTCGACCTTGCACCAACTGACCTTGCAGATAACACTCGTCGTGAAATCGTTAATGTTTTGACTGAAATGGGATTTGAAGTTGAAGCAAGTCACCACGAAGTTGCAATCGGTCAACACGAAATTGACTTTAAATATGCTGATGTTTTGAAAGCATGTGATAACATTCAAATTTTCAAACTTGTTGTTAAAACAATTGCTCGTAAACACGGTCTTTATGCTACATTCATGGCTAAACCTAAATTCGGTATCAACGGTTCAGGTATGCACTGTAACATGTCATTGTTTGATTACGATGGAAACAATGCTTTCTTTGATACTGAAGATCCAAAAGGTATGCAATTGTCTGAAACAGCATACTACTTCCTTGGTGGTTTGATGAAACATGCTTATAACTACACTGCAATCATGAATCCAACTGTAAACTCATACAAACGTTTGGTTCCTGGTTATGAAGCACCAGTTTACATCGCATGGGCTGGACGTAACCGTTCACCACTTATCCGCGTACCTGCATCACGTGGAATGGGTACTCGTTTGGAACTTCGTTCAGTTGACCCAACTGCTAATCCATATCTTGCTCTTGCTGTCCTTCTTGAAGCAGGTCTTGATGGTATTGAAAATAAAATTGAAGCACCAGCTCCAGTTGAATCAAATATCTACATCATGACTCAAGAAGAACGTAAAGAAGCTGGAATCCGTGATCTTCCATCAACATTGCACAATGCCGTTAAAGCATTGCAAGATGATGAAGTGGTTAAAGCTGCTCTTGGAAATCACATCTTTACAAACTTTGTGGAAGCTAAGAAAATTGAATGGTCTAGCTATGCGGCCTTTGTTTCACAATGGGAAATTGATAACTATCTAGATCTTTACTAAGAAGTAGTAGTAAGTAAGACAGCTTCTAGCTGTCTTTTTTTTTCCAAAAAATACCATATTCTCATTAGAAAGTTTAAATAAGAGCTATTCTAATTAGATAGAATGTGGTATAATGTGAAGTAAATATTCTGAATAATTAGACTATTTGTATTAATGATAGGAGTAAGAGCTATGAATGAAAGTGCTTTGAGGGCACAGCAGACAACGCTTTGGGATCCATCTTTTGAATCAGATGCCTGTGGGATGGGGTTTGTTGCACAACTCGATGCTGAAGCAAGTCATACTTTGATTGATTATGCCTTGACAATGTTGACACGTATGAATCACCGTGGTGGTACAGGTGCAGAACCTGATACTGGTGATGGTGCCGGAATGTTGCTTGCTTTACCAGATGAATTTTTTCAAGTAAAAGCAAAAGAAGCAGGTTATGATTTACCTAAAAAAGGTGACTACGCTGTTGCACAACTATTTTTACCTCAAGATACTGAGGCTAAAGATAGCCTTCTAGAAGCAGTTAAAGCAGAAATTAAATCAGCTGGTTTTCATGTTTTGATGACTCGTGATGTGCCATTTAATTATGACAATTGTGGTCCAGCGGCACAAGAAATTATGCCAAGTTTTGTTCAAGTTTTTGTTAAAAAACCTGATGATACTAAAGATGGTCGTGATTTTGAAGACAAATTGTTCCGCTTGCGTCGTCAACTTGAAAAGAGCTTTTCATCTGATGAATTCTTCATCTGTTCTCTTTCAAGTAAAACAATTGTGTATAAAGGAATGCTTCACGCTTTCCAAGTAGGGCTCTTCTACCCTGACTTGCAAGATGAACATTTTAAATCACACATTGCATTGACACACTCACGTTTCTCTACTAATACTTTCCCATCTTGGGACCGTGCACAACCGTTCCGTTTCTTAGCGCACAATGGTGAAATCAATACTCTTCGTGGTGCAGAAAACTGGATGCACAGCCACCAGATTGAAGTTTATAATGAAGAAAACTCAGATTCTGCCAAGTTGGAAAACTGTTTAGAGTACCTTTATCGCAATGGTCGTGATATCCCACAAAGTCTTTTGATGATGGTACCAGAAGCTTGGGGTGACGAGTCAGGTCTTTCTGATGACCTTAAAGCATTTTATGAATATGCATCAAGTTTTGTAGCTCCATGGGATGGTCCTGCTGCTCTTGTTTTTACAGATGGTGATATGGTTGGTGCTCGTTTGGACCGTAATGGTCTGCGTCCTAGCCGCTACTCATTGACAAAAGATAATTTCTTGATCTGTTCAAGTGAATCTGGTGTTGTTGACCTTGAACCAAGTCGCGTCATCGAAAAAGGTGTGCTTGGACCTGGTAATATGATGTTGATTGACACAACTTCTGGTAAATTGATGCGTAATGAAGAAGTCAAAGCCTACTATGCTGCACAACATCCATACAAAGAATGGGTTGAAGAAAATATTGCACATCTTAATGACTTTGAAGCTTCAGAATTGACTCAAGAAACTAATGACATTGAAACAATGTGGAAAGCTTACGGATATAATGAAGAAGTTATCCGTACAGTTATTCTTCCAATGTCTGAAAAAGGTGAGGAACCTGTTATTTCAATGGGATTTGATAGCCCACTAGCAGTTCTTTCTAATAAGAGTCAATCTCTTTTCACTTTCTTTAAACAACAATTCGCCCAAGTTACAAACCCACCAATCGATGCGATTCGTGAACAAATTGTCGTTTCAACAAGTGTTTACCTAGGTGGTGATGGTAACTTCAAAGCTGATGGTGCTGATAACTGTGTCAAAGTTAAAATTGATAGTCCAGTTCTTTCAAGCGAAGATTTTGCTAAAATTGCTAACTTGCAAGACGAACGTTACCGTGCAACAACTCTCTCAACAGTTTACGATGTTGTTGAACCATCACATAATCGTTTGCAACGTGCTTTGGAAAATCTTTTCAAAGCAGCTGAAAAAGCTGTTGATAATGGTAGCAAGATTATCATTCTTTCAGACCGCAATGTAAAAGAAAACCAAACAACAATCCCAATGCTTTTGGCTGTTTCTGGTTTGAATAACTACATGGTTGGCAAAGGTAAAGCTAGTCAATTCTCAATCGTTGTGGATACAGCAGAAGCAATTGAAGTTCATCACTTTGCTACTTTGGTTGGTTATGGTGCTGCAGCCGTTCACCCTTATGGTGCTTATGCAACATTGAAAGAATATGGTAAAGATGCAACTGCATTTGAGAAATACCGTAAAGCAGCTGAAAAAGGTATCGTTAAAGTTATGAGTCGTATGGGGATTTCGACAATCCTAGGTTACAAAGGGGCTCAATTGTTTGAAGCAGTTGGTCTTTCAGACTCAGTAGTTAACAAATACTTTACAGGTACAGTAACACGTATCGGTGGATTGTCTCTTGACCAAATTGAAAAAGAATATCTTCAACGTATGGAAGATGCCTTTGGTCCTCGTCGTGGAGACTATTTGCAAAGTGGCGGTATTTACCAATTTAAAGCTGATGGTGAATATCACCTCTTCAATCCACATACAATTTATAATTTCCAACAAGCTGTTCGTAAAGGAGATTACAAACTCTTCAAAGAATACACTGCTGAATTGGATAAAGAAGCCTTGTCAACTCCGACGACACTTCGTTCAATCTGGGAATTTAAATCAGATCGTCCAAAAGTTGACCTTTCTGAGGTTGAACCAGCTGAAGCAATTGTTAAACGCTTCAAAGTTGGTGCCATGAGTTTTGGTTCACTTTCTAAAGAAGCGCACGAAACAATCGCCGAAGCAATGAACTCAATCGGAGCTAAGTCAAACTCTGGTGAAGGTGGCGAAAACCGTAATCGTTTCAAAGTGCAACCAGATGGTCGTAACTTGAACTCTAAGATTAAACAAGTCGCTTCAGGACGTTTTGGTGTCAATGCTGAATACCTTATGTCTGCTGAAGAAATCCAAATCAAGTTGGCACAAGGTGCAAAACCTGGTGAAGGTGGTCAGTTGCCGGGTCAAAAAGTCTTCCCATGGGTTGCTGAAATTCGTGGTGCAACGCCTGGTGTGCGTTTGATTTCACCACCACCTCACCATGATATCTACTCAATCGAAGATTTGGCTCAATTGATTTATGACCTTAAAGCTATCAATCCTTATGCTAAAATCAATGTTAAATTGGTTTCAAGTACTGGTGTTGGTACAATTGCTACAGGTTGTGTAAAAGCTGGTGCTGATAAGGTTGTGATTTCTGGTTATGATGGTGGTACAGGAGCTTCTCCTCGTAACTCTGTTCGTGATGCTGGTCTTCCATGGGAAATGGGATTGGCTGAAGCTCACCAAACATTGTCACTTAACCGTCTCCGTCAACGTATGACTCTTGAAACTGATGGTAAATTAATGACTGGTCGCGATGTTGCCATTGCCACTCTTCTTGGAGCGGAAGAATATTCATTTGCAAGTTTGACATTGATTTCAATTGGTTGTGTCATGATGCGTGTATGTTCGCTTAATACTTGTCCAGTTGGTGTTGCTACTCAAAATCCAGAACTTCGTAAACACTTTGCTGGTAAACCTGAACATGTTATCAACATGATGATGTTTATGGCAGAAGAATTACGTGAATACATGGCTGAACTTGGTTTCCGTTCTGTTGACGAAATGGTTGGACACTCAGAAATCTTGAAAGCTAAATTTGTTCCAAAAGGTAAAGCTAAATCACTTGATTTCTCTCGTATGCTTGGAACAGCTTATCCAATTGAACGTAAGACAGAAGACCCATTTGCTGAAGCACGTCAATGGAAAGAATTGGATGGATTTGCCAAAGCCGCTGTCGATAGTGGTACAAGCGTAACTGTTAAAGAAACAATCAACAATGTTCAACGTGCTGTTGGAGCTCGTATGGCAGGTTGGATGGCTGAACGTTATGGTAACTACTCAGTTGAACCTGGTTTGATTAAGTACGAGTACACTGGTATCGCAGGTCAATCATTTGCAAGCTTTATTACTCAAGGTATGGAATTGACTTTGGTCGGTGAAGCCAATGACTACATTGCTAAATCTATGTCAGGTGGATGTTTAATTGTGAAACCACCACGTGATGCTGCTTATGATATTGAAAATTCACCAATTGTTGGTAACGTTGCCCTCTTTGGTGCGGTCAAAGGTGAAGCTTACTTCGCTGGTCGTGCTGGTGAACGTTTCTGTGTTCGTAACTCAGGTGCGAAAGTTGTTGTTGAAGGTGTTGGAGCTCACGGTTGTGAATACATGACAGGTGGTGTTGCGGTTATCCTTGGTACAACAGGTCGTAACTTCGCTGCTGGTATGAGTGGTGGTGTTGCTTACGTTTACGATGCTGATGGCGATTTTGCTGAAAAAGTTAACCGTCAAATGGTTGACCTTTACAAAGTTGGTGAAACACGTGGTGACGATGTTTTAGTAGATATGATTCAAAAACACTACGAATACACAGGTAGTACTAAAGCTAAACGTTTGCTTGAAAACTGGGCACAAGAAGTTGATAAATTTGTTAAAGTTTACCCAACTGAGTTCCACGAAATCAATAACATTGAGTATGCTCTTGCTAACACTGGTCTAGAAGGTGACGAACTTGAATTGCGTACTTTCGAAATTGCAACTGGTGGTGCAGAAACAGCAGCAGAAAAAGAAGAACTTCTCGCACAAGTAACAGGGGGTAAATAAAATGGCTAATCCGTTTGGATTTTTGAAATATAATCGAAAAGACAATCCGTTTCGTCCTGTTGCTGAACGCATCTTGGACTTTGAAGAATTACAAGTTCCATTAACAGCAGAAGAACGTCAAAAACAAGCTGCGCGTTGTATGTCTTGTGGGATTCCTTTCTGTCACTCAGGACAATTTTACGGTGGTGGACGTGCGGTCTCAGGTTGTCCAAATGACAACTTGATTCCTGAATGGAATGATTTGCTATACAAAGGTGACTATAAGCGTGCATTTGAGCGTTTATCACGCACTAATCCGTTCCCAGAGATGACTGGACGTGTTTGTCCAGCTCCATGTGAAAAAGGCTGTACAGAGAGTCTCAATGGCTCTGGTGTTACTATACATGATAACGAACGCTTTATCATTGATACAGCCTTTGAAAATAGTTGGGTAGAAGAATCAGGTCGCCCAGCATTCCGTACAGGATTTAAAATTGCTGTTATTGGTTCTGGTCCTGCAGGTCTTTCAACGGCATGGCGTCTTAACAAACTTGGTCACAGTATCACAGTTTATGAACGTAGTGACCGCTTTGGTGGACTTTTGATGTATGGTATTCCAAATATGAAGTTGGATAAAGAAGTTGTTCAACGTCGTATTGACCTTATGGAAAAACTTGGTATCAATTTTGTTGCCAATACAGAAGTTGGACGTGATATTACTGCAGATGAATTGTTGAAACAATATGACCGTGTTGTTCTTGCCACTGGTGCTAGCGTGCCACGTGATTTGGATGTTCCTGGTCGTCACTTAACTGGTATTCGATTTGCAGTTGATTTCTTAACTGAAACAACTAAAAACGTTCTTGCATCTGATAACAAAAAACTTGGTCCAACACTTGAAGGAAAACATGTTCTTGTTATTGGTGGTGGTGATACTGGTAATGACTGTATCGGTACAGCGGTTCGTTTAGGTGCAGCAAGTGTTAAACAGCTTGAAATCACTCCAGAACCACCAGAAAAACGCTTGCCAACTAATCCATGGCCACAATATCCAATGATTAAACGTGTTGGATATGGACAAGAAGAAGCTAATTTCGTACAAGATACAGAATTGACAACTTATGCAACATCAACAACAGAATTTATTGGTGCTGATCGTGGTCAAGTTATTGCTGCGAAAACTATCAAAGTTGGTCCTGGTTTCAAACCAATCGAAGGTACTGAAGAAACAATTAAAGCTGACCTTGTCTTGTTAGCAATGGGATTCACTGGTGCTGAAAAATCACTCTTTGAACAATTTGGTGTCCAAAGTGTTTACGATGATTATTCAACTAACAACGATCGTGTCTTTGTTGCTGGTGATGCTCGTCGTGGTCCAAGTCTTGTTATTTGGGGAATTCGTGAGGGACGTAAGGCTGCTGAACAAATCGACCAAGGTCTTCGTGTCATGGTAGCTCAATAATAAATTAATCTAAGCATTTAACACACTTTCTTGTTTTTCAATCATAAAAAGACTGTCCATTGGGCAGTTTTTTTGTAACGTTCATTTTGCAAATTGAGATTTCGTTAAATGTAACGCTTACATTCCCTTATATAATTTGTAATATTGGCTTGCTATACTAGTGTTCATAAAGGGAGGAAGATTTTTATGAATTACAAAACAAAATTAGTTTTAGCAACCGCAACATTGTCAGGTGCTTTGCTATTTTCACAGGTAAATGTAAAGACAGATACTTATACCTTGCAAAGTGGTAATTCATTTTATAGTATGGCGCAAATGTATGGACTGAGTATTTATGACTTAGCAGCCTTAAATGGGATGTCGATTTATGACACTATTGTTTCTGGGCAAGTGTTACAGATACCTGATAAGACACCAATTGATCCATTTGTGACTAATTTGTTAACATCAAGTAGAAATTCTGAGTCAGCTCAAGCTGGTGTACCGGCGGTAAAGTCAGAAAATCCAACTAATACTTATCCTGTTGGACAATGTACCTAGGGTGTTAAGCAGGTAGCAACATGGGCAAGTAATTGGTGAGGAAATGCTGGCGACTGGGCAGCTAATGCCGCTTCACAAGGCTATGTGGTTGGGACACAGGCTGAAGTAGGAGCTATTGTCTGCTGGACTGATCCTGATAGTTATGGTCACGTGGCTTACATGACAGCTGTAAATGCTAGTGGGCAAATTCAAGTTTTAGAATCTAATTATGGCAATAAGCAATGGCTTGATAATGATCGTGGCTGGTTTGATCCAACAAAGAGTAATACTGCTGGAGCTATCAGCTATATCTATCCAGAAAGTTATTAACAAGATAGAATAAGTCTGGGAAAATGACCTGCACCCCAAAAGTTAGACAGAAAAAAATCTAACAATTGGGGTGTTTTTGTATGAAATTAAGTTATGAAGATAAACTAGAAATATATCAGTTAAGACAAGCTGGTTTTTCTTGGCCTTATATTAGTCGAAAGTACGGTGTATGTCTATCCAATCTTAAGTACATGGTACGGCTTATGAATAAACATGGTATTGAGGTTGTTAAAAAAGGGAAAAATAAGTATTATCCCTCTAAATTAAAGCAGGAAATCATTAATAAAGTTCTTATTGAAGGTCAATCTCAGCTCACCGTATCACTGGATTATGCTCTTCCCCAACAATCCCTACTCACCAATTGGATAGCACAATACAAGAAAAACGGGTATACTATTGTTGAGAAACAACGAGGGAGACCGAGTAAGATGGGACGTAAACCAAAGAAAACTTGTAAAGAAATGACTGAGCTAGAGCATATTCTGGAAGAGAATGAGCGTCTGCGTACCGAGGTAGCTTATCTAAAAAAGTTGAGGGAATTGCGCTTGAGGGACGAAGCCTTACAGCGCAAAAGGCGGAAACAGTTAGAGAACTGGTCTCAGGAGGATTTCGATTAGACCTCTTACTAAAAACCGCTAAGCTAGCTCGTTCTACTTATTATTATCAGTTGAAACGGTTTAATAGAGCTAAGAAAGATAAGAAGGTCAAAGAGATGATTCAAACCATTTACGATGACCATAAAGGCAATTATGGATACCGTCGTATTCATTTAGAACTAAGAAACCGAGGATTTGTTATCAATCATAAGAAGGTTCAACGGTTAATGAAACTCATGGGACTCGCTGCTCGTACTCGTTGTAAGCGTAAATACTCGTCTTACAAGGGAGAGATTGGGAAGAAAGCTGATAATCTAATTCAACGTCAGTTTGAAGGGGCTAAGCCTTATGAGAAGTGTTATACAGATGTCACTGAATTCGCTTTACCGAATATTAGAGGGAAACTCTATTTATCCCCTGTTCTTGATGGATACAATAGTGAGATTATTGAATTCACCTTGTCACGCTCACCTGATTTAAAACAGGTTCAAACCATGCTTAAAAGAGCATTTCCGGCTACCTCTTACCAAGGAACTATTCTTCACAGCGACCAAGGGTGGCAATATCAACACCAGTCTTATCATGATTTCTTGGCATCCAAAGGGATTCGTCCATCTATGTCACGCAAGGGAAATAGTCCAGATAATGGCATGATGGAGTCCTTCTTTGGCATCTTAAAGTCTGAGATGTTTTACGGTTATGAAAAGACTTTTAAGTCGCTTGATAAGCTAGAACAAGCCATTACGGATTATATTTTTTATTACAACAATAAACGTATCAAGACAAAATTAAAAGGACTCAGTCCTGTGCAATACAGAACTAAATCCTTTCAATAATTTATTGTCCAACTTTTTGGGGTCAGTACAAAATTCCAGGCTTTTTAAGTTTCTGTGGATAAGTTGTTAATAAAAAAGTCTAGTTGACTGAGTCAACTAGACTTTTTGGTTATTTATCATCTGGTGTGAGAATCATTGGAATAATGATTGGTTCACGTTCGGTTTTTTCGTATAGGAATGGACGAAGTGCGTTAACGATAGCGCCATTTACAGATTGGATACTTGCGTCTTTGTTCTTCAAAGCAATACGGATAGCATTGAAGAGAACACGTTGACTTTCACGAATAAGGTCACCAGATTCACGCATATAAATAAATCCACGACTAAGAATGTCTGGACCAGCCAAAATCATTTGGCTATCAAAGTCAACAGTAGCTACGGCAAGAACAACACCGTCTTCAGATAAATCACGGCGGTCACGAAGTACGGCAGCGCCAATATCTCCAATACCATTACCATCAACATAGATATCTTGGGCGTTAAAGTGTCCAGCACGACGAGCTGAGTTAGCTGTAAGAGCTAGCACATCACCGTTTTCCATGATAAAGATATTGTCTTTTGGCACACCTGTGTCCATCGCTAAACCAGCGTGGATTTTAAGCATACGGTATTCACCGTGAACTGGCATGAAGAATTTTGGTTTCATCAAGCGGAGCATAAGTTTTTGCTCTTGTTGCCCACCGTGACCAGATGTGTGGATATTGTTAACTTTTCCGTGGATAACTTCTACACCAGCTTCTTGGATAGTGTTGATAAGTTTGTTAACACTTGTTGTGTTACCAGGAATTGGGCTAGATGAGAAGATAACGGTGTCGCCAGGTTGTAATGTGACTTGGCGGTGTGTACCATTGGCAATACGTGCTAGTGCAGCCATTGATTCTCCTTGACTACCTGTACACATGATTAGGATTTCACTAGCGTGATAGTCTTTGAGTTCACTTGGTTCGATAAATGTTCCTTTTGGAACTTTGATATAACCAAGTTCGATACCGTTGACAATGGCTTTTTCCATAGAACGTCCGAAAACAACGATTTTACGTCCTGTTTTAACGGCAGCTTCGGCAGCTTGTTGGAGACGGTAGATATTTGAAGCAAATGATGCAAAAATAATACGTCCATGAATGCCTTCAATAATCTTCATGATAGATTGTCCAACGACTTTTTCTGAATTTGTAAAGGTTGGAATTTCAGCGTTGGTTGAGTCTGATAATAAACAGAGAACGCCATCTTCACCAAGGGCAGCCATGCGGTGGATATCTGCTGGCTCACCAACTGGTGTCCAGTCAAATTTGAAGTCCCCTGTGCAGACAATTTTACCTTGTGGTGTGTGGATAACGATTCCAAGAGGTTCTGGAATTGAGTGGGTTGTGCGGAAGAAAGTAACGCTAAGGTTTTTAAATGTTAATTCTGTATTAGCATTAATTTCATAGAGTTTAGCATCACGGAGAAGTCCGTGTTCTTCCAATTTTCCTTTGATAAGTGCAAGAGCCAATGGTCCAGCGTAGATTGGGATATTAGCTTGTTTTAAGAGAAATGGGATTCCACCAATGTGGTCCTCATGACCATGGGTAATAACGAGCCCTTTGATACGGTCAATATTTTCAACGATATAAGAATAATCTGGAATAACATAATCAATTCCGAGAAGATCATCTTCAGGGAATTTGATACCAGCATCAACGATGATAATTTCATCTTTGTACTCAATACCGTAAGTATTTTTTCCGATTTCTCCAAGACCACCAATTGCGTAAACCCCAACTTCTTCAGGTTTTAAATTGATTTGTGACATGTTATAACTCCGTTAATTTAAAGACACCTGTTTCTTTTTCGTAAGCTAGGTGTTTATCTGATAGAAGTTCAATAAATTCAACGTTGTAAGGTGTTTTTTCTTCAACGAGTTTACGTGTTTTGATGCGTCCTTCGAGTTCGTTAGCTGCGTCGATTTCTAAATAAAGAGCTTTAGTTTGTTCGCGGCGTGGGTTACGTTCCTTTGTTTCTTGATAAAAAACTTTATAAATCATAGTTTTTTCCTTTCTTGATATACCTGTGGTTAATCAAACTACACAAAACACGTCAACTAGCTTGTACTTACTTGCTACTTGACCAGTTCTTATTAAATTTTTTCTGAGTAATTGATTTAACCTTGATTCGTTGCAATTATTAAAATTATATCATAAAATAAGAAGTATAATCAAGTGAGGGAATTTAAATGATGAAAGTTTTAGCCTTTGATACTTCAAGTAAGGCTTTGTCTGTTGCCATCTTGGATGGTGAAAATTTACTAGCCGATGTAACGGTCAATATTAAGAAAAATCACAGTATTAATTTGATGCCTGCGATTGATTTTTTGATGAAAGCAGTTGATTTAAAACCAACTGATTTGGATAGAATTTCAGTGGCTCAAGGTCCTGGCTCATACACTGGGCTTCGTGTGGCAGTTGCGACTGCAAAAACACTGGCATACACTTTAAATATTGAGTTGGTAGGTGTTTCTAGTCTTTATGCGCTTGCTGCGGTAGCTGATTTTGATGGATTGGTTGTTCCAGTGATTGATGCTCGACGTAATAATGTGTATGCTGGTTTTTACAAAGATGGTCAATCTCTTAAAGACGACCAACGCATGAACTTTGTCGATGTTCTTGAAGCAGTTAAGGATGAAGAATCTGTTATGTTTGTTGGTGAAGTCGCTAATTTCAGCGACCAAATTGCTGAGAGCCTTCCGCAAGCTAAGGTTCTTTCTGTTTTGCCGTCAGCCTATGCTATTGGTAAACGTGGTCAAGAGTTACAACCAGTTGATGTGGATAGCTTTGTGCCAAGTTATCTAAAACGTGTCGAAGCAGAAGAAAATTGGCTTAAAACACACATAGAAAATCCAAGTACAAACTATGTCAATCGCATCTAATATGAAAGATTTACAGGCAAGTGTCACTGCTGTTTATGAGATATTGTCAGATGTTTATCCAGTATCTCCTTGGTCTGAAAAACAGATATTATCAGACATGCAACAGGATAATGTTGATTACTTTTTTGTCAAAAAAGATGAAAAAATTGTAGGATTTTTAGCCATTTCACAATTGGCTGGAGAACTAGAAATTACAAATATTGCCATTAAAAAAGCCTATCAAGGACATGGTTTAGGTAGTCAATTGTTGGCTGATTTGGACTATGTTGATTTTCCGATTTTCTTGGAAGTGAGAGCGTCAAATACTCCTGCACAAGCTTTGTATAAAAAATGGGGCTTTGACATTATTGGTAAGCGTAAGCAATATTATCATGAACCAGTAGAAGATGCGATTATCATGAAGCGCGAAGGTAAATAAGAGGGAATTAATCGATGAAAGATAGATATATTTTAGCCGTGGAGAGTTCTTGTGATGAAACTAGTATTGCGGTTTTGAAAAATGAAAGTGAGATTTTAAGTAACGTCATCGCAAGCCAAATCGAGAGTCACAAGCGTTTTGGTGGTGTTGTGCCTGAAGTTGCTAGTCGTCACCATGTTGAAGTAATTACAACTTGCTTTAAGGATGCTTTGGAAACTGCAGGCATTGAAGTTAGCGACTTAGATGCGGTTGCGGTCACATACGGACCTGGTTTGGTTGGTGCGATTCTGGTTGGAATGGCGGCTGCTAAAGCTTTTGCTTGGGCTAACAATTTGCCATTGATTCCAGTCAACCACATGGCAGGACACTTAATGGCGGCACGTGAAGTAAAAGAACTTCAATACCCATTGATGGCTTTATTGGTTTCTGGTGCTCACACAGAACTTGTCTATGTGTCTGAACCAGGTAATTATAAGATTGTTGGTGAAACACGTGATGATGCTGTAGGTGAAGCTTATGACAAAGTTGGTCGTGTGATGGGATTGACTTACCCAGCAGGACGTGAAATCGATCAATTGGCACATAAAGGAAAAGATATCTATGATTTCCCACGTGCGATGATCAAAGAAGACAATCTTGAGTTTTCATTCTCAGGGTTGAAATCAGCCTTTATTAATCTCCATCATAATGCGGCTCAAAAAGGTGAAACTCTATCAAATGAAGATTTGTCAGCATCATTCCAAGCAGCTGTTTTAGATGTTCTAATGGCTAAAACCAAAAAAGCTTTGGAGAAATATCCAGTTAAAACCCTTGTGGTAGCAGGTGGTGTGGCGGCAAACCAAGGCCTTCGTGAACGTTTAGCGGATGAAATCACAGAAGCAGAAGTTGTTATTCCGCCACTGCGTCTATGTGGTGATAATGCGGGAATGGTTTCACTAGCTGCAGCTATCGAATACGACAAAGGACATTTTGCAGGACTTGATTTAAATGCCAAACCAAGTCTAGTCTTTGATACATTGGATTAAATATAAATAAGCTCCTGAAAATTTCAGGGGCTTTTGATTTATTACCAGGTTTAGTAGTTTAATTTTGACATAAGTTTTTCGAGCTGAGAAACTTCATCTGTGGATAAGTTTGATAATAGCAAATCAGATTGTTGCTGTTCATATTCATGAAGTTGTGGATAAATGTCCATGGCTTTTTTTGTTGGGTAAACACGCTTGATTTTTTGATTAATAGAATCTTTCTTTAATTCAAAATAGCCAAGTTTAACAAGTTTTTTGATGGTTCTAAAGGCTGTTGTGCGATCAATTTGGACATTATCAGCTAATTCCCCTAAAAACATACCAGGTTGTTCACAGATACGAACGATATAGATATAAAGGTTATTATTTAAGCCAAATTCTTTAAAGTGATTGTTAGAATCTATTTGAATAGTACGCGTAATGTCACCAATAGTACGAATGATTTTAAACATCTTATCTCCTCGAATAAATTTTATCAAAAAAATATTGCATTTACAATAAAATACGCTATAATATGAGAAATATTATTGCAAATACAATTAAATAAAAGGGGAGAGTTTATGGAAATCAGAATTTTTGAGCCAAAATTTAATCAGTCAGTAAAAGAGATGATTTTAGATATTCAACAAAATGGATTTCTACTTCCAATCACGCTATCTGCTCAACCTGATTTATTGGATATTGAATGTTCATACCAAAATAAAGGTGGACAGCTTTAGGTGGCTGTGGATAGCAGCAGTGGTCATGTAATTGGATGTCTTGGTTTAGTTGCACTTAGAGATGGGAATGTTGCTTTAAAGAAAATGTTTGTTGCAAAACCTTATCGAAAATTAGGTTTAGGGAAAAAGTTATTAGAAGAATTTATTACTTATTGTTATGAAAATAGTAAAAAGGCGATATTTCTTGGAACAACATCAGATTTTGAAGCTGCTCAATATTTTTATCAAAAATCTGGCTTTAAAGAAATTACTTCGGCAGATTTACCTGAGGATTTTCCACGTTTAACTATGGATAACTGTTATTACACTGATTACATTAACTAAAAAAGCAGACTACGTCTGCTTTTTTGGTGATAAAAACTTTTTTCTTTCTAGATATATTACCAGCTGGCTTTTGTGACCCCAGGGATTTTTCCTTCGTGAGCAAGATTACGGAAGTTGATACGGCTCATGCCAAATTTTCGCATGTAAGCATGAGGACGACCGTCAATGCGGTCACAGTTTTTCAAGCGATTTGGATTTGAGTCGCGTGGTAATTTACGAAGAGCTTCGTAATCACCTTTAGCTTTTAGTTTGCAACGCAAGTCTTCGTATTGTTCAATGAGTTTTAATTGTTTATTGTATCTAGCGATTTTTGATTTTTTAGCCATAATATCTCCTTTTAGTTAACTGGTTAACAAAATTAATTATAACACTTTTATGTTAAGAATCAAGCGAAAAACCTTAACTAGTTAAATATTTTTTAAATATATAAAAAAGAAATCCAAAATTGGATTTCTCAGCAATTGTTAATAATGTAAACTTCCAGCAACCCAGCCTGTGCACAAGGCAACCGTGATATTAAAACCACCTGTGTGGGCATTGATATCAAGGACTTCGCCAGCAAAGTGCAAGCCAGGAACTTGCTTGCTTTCAAGAGTTTTAGGATTGATTTCTTTTAAGTCAACGCCGCCTTTGGTTACAAAGGATTTTGCGAGAGACATTTTTCCAGTGACCTTGATTGGTAAAGCTTTTATCTTATCCACAAGCTCTTTTTCTTGATTTGGGGTCAGTTGTTTGACTTTTTCAGGAAATGGCTGAGCAAAAAAGTTTGCTAAGCGCTCAGGGACAAGCATTTTAAGAGTATTCTTAAGGGATTTTTCACGATGTTCTTCTAAGAAGGCAAGAAGTTCTTCTGTGGATATATTGGGGATAACATCGAGTGTGATAGTTTCTCCACCTTTAATAAAACTAGACATGCGAAGCGCAGCGGGTCCAGATAGTCCAAAGTGGGTAAAGAGTAAATCATGTGTAATGTGATGTTTCCCATAAGATAGGCTGATATCGCTCAGAGAAATTCCCTGAAGTTCCTTGTGTGGAAAATCTGTTAATAAAGGACTTTCTGCTGCTTTAAGTTCGGTTAAGTTTAACTTGAAGTGACGAGCGATTTCATAGCCAAATCCAGTCGAACCAGTTGATGGATAAGCTTTCCCACCAGTTGTGACAATGAGTTTTTCACAGACAAACTCATCTGAAGCAGATCTGATGTGGAAAAGGTTATCGATTTTTTTCACAGAAACGACTTCGGTATTTGTTAAAACGATGCCTCCTAGTTCGCTAATTTTATGTGTTAGAGCATCGATGATTGTTTTGGATTTATCAGTTTTTGGGAAGACGCGCCCATGGTCTTCAACTTTTAAAGCAACGCCATTTTCTTCAAAGAAGCGCATAATATCATGGTTATCAAATTGAGAAAAGACACTGTAAAGAAAACGTCCATTGCCAGGGATGCCTTCCATCAGGTCATCGATAGTGCCGTTATTTGTGACGTTACAACGACCACCACCTGTACCAGCTAATTTTTTGCCGAGCCGTTTATTTTTTTCAATCAGTAATGTTTTGTAGCCATAATAGCTGCTGGAAATAGCAGCCATCATTCCAGCAGGTCCCCCGCCGATGATAATTGTATCGTATTTTTTCATATAATCATTGTAGCATAAAATATTTCTATCCCGTAGTCAAATGCTAATGGATATTTTTGAAATAGAGTAGCGAGTTTACAGAAAATAACAGAAAGTTGACACGATTGCAAAAAAAGCCTATTAATTCAAGCTTTAAGCAGTCAAGTAACTGGCTAAAAATTGACAATCAAGTGTTCATGTGTTATCCTTTTCATAAGTATTTCAATGTAAAAGAGGATATTATGGCAATCGAGAAAACAGTTAGTGAAATTGCTGAGATTCTAGGAGTTAGCCGCCAAGCGGTTAATAATCGTGTTAAGAATCTCTCAGAAGAAGATGTAGATAAAAATGAAAAAGGTGTTACAGTAGTTAATCGTAGCGGCTTGATCAAATTAGAAGAAATTTATAAAAAAACCATTTTTGAAGATGATCCAATTGACGAAGAAACAAAACAACGTGAACTTTTAGAAATTTTAGTTGATGAAAAAAATACAGAGATTACACGTCTCTATGAACAACTAAAAGCTAAGGACAAACAATTGGCTTCAAAAGATGAACAACTTCGAGTGAAAGATGTTCAAATCGGTGAGAAAGACAAGCAACTAGATCAACAACAACAATTGACACTCGCTGCTATGGAAGATAGCAAACGTCTTCAACTTGAACTTAATGAAGCTAAGGCTGAATTTGAAGAAATTCAAACAAAAACAGAAGAAGCTATTCAAGAGCAAGAAGAACAAGCAGCCGCTCCGAAAGGATTGTTTGCTCGTCTCTTTGGTAAAAAATAGGCTTATTAGGCGGAGCTGGGACGAAAGTTCCAGCTTGTTTTATAAAGAAAGGATGATATTTTTAGGGAGGAATTATGGAAAAGCTATCTGAGTATATTGCCTTTGACTTAGAATTTAATACTGTTGCTGAAATCAGTCATATTATTCAGGTTTCTGCTGTAAAATTTCGAGATGGTGTAGAAGTTGACAACTTTGACACTTATGTTTACACAGATGTGCCTTTACAATCTTTTATTAATGGTTTGACAGGAATCACGTCTGAAAAAATTGCTAAGGCGCCAAAATTAGATAAAGTCTTGGCTAATTTTAAAGATTTTGTTGGCAAAACAGCTCTCGTTGGCTACAATGCTTTGAAATCAGACCTTCCTTTGTTAGCTGAAAATAATTTAGACTTGATAGAGCTTTACAAGGTTGATTTGTATGATGAAGCTTATGAACGTCGTAGCTCAGATTTAAATGGTATTGCTAATCTTAAATTAACAAGTGTTGCTGACTTTTTAGGAATATCTGGTCACGGGCATAATTCTATGGAAGATGCTCGCATGACAGCACTAGTCTATGAGAAATTTATGGAATTTGATGAGAATAAATCTTATTTGATTCAGCAAGAAGAGGAGCATGGTGACAATCCATTCGCTGCTTTGGGTGACTTTTTTGACTAAGAGCTTTGCTATTTTTTCAAAAACCGAAAAAATCATCTAAGGTAACCCCTTACTTGTGACCTTAGGTTCTGTCCTATAATAAGGGCAGAAAGGAGGTGAAAGGAATGTCTCAAACCTATTCTACTGGTGATTTAGCCAAGTTAGCTGGTGTTTCTGTTCGTACGGTTCAGTATTATGATAAGCGTGGCATCCTATTACCGTCACAATTGACAGAAGGTGGTCGTCGTATCTATATTGAGAGTGATTTGGAACGTCTGCGCATGATTTGTTTCTTACGAGAAATAGATTTTTCAATCGAGCAAATTAAGCGTCTTTTTGCCGAAAAAAATGCTAAGCAGGTTTTAGAACTTCTTCTCGTAGAACATATCAAAGAAACTAAAGAGCAACTTGCAGAAAAGAAAGCTAAACTTGACATTGCTGTAAACTTGCTTGACAGAGTTAAGAGCCAGTCAGGACAATCACTAGAATTTTTAACAGACATTTCTCTTACCATGAAAAATCAATTAGTTTGGCATCGTTTGCAAAAACGGATGTGGATTAGTAATCTAGCAACGATTCTTATTTTTGTTCTTTGTGTTGCTTGGCTTGCAAGTCGTCTACAATCTGTTGTTTGGCAAGGTGTTGGTATGGGTATTGGTTTGGTGTATGTTGGCATATTATTAACATTGTCTTATCATTTTTTACGTAAAATAGCTTATATCTGTCCCAATTGCCACCAACTTTTCCAACCAACGTATAGGGAATTCGTATTTGCTCGTCATACTCCTAAAACGCGAAAATTAACTTGCCCACATTGTCATGAAAAATCTTATTGTTTAGAAACAGCAAAAGAAGCTTAAAAAGCTCGAACCTGTTAAGGTTCGAGCTTTTTTGATTATGTCATTAAAATGGTAATTTTCCTGCAAATGCGCCTAGTGTTTTTTGTGTGGCATCATCGATTTGAGAAAGTGCATCGTTGATTGCTTGTGTTGTCATGTCTTGAAGTGTTTCAACATCATCTGGGTCAACGATAGCATCTTTGAATGAGATGTTCACCAATTTTTTATCACCTGTAAACTCAACAACAACTAAATCTTGAGCTGATTTTCCAGTGAAAGTTGTACTAGCAAGTTCAGATTGTTTTTTCTCCATTTGTTTTTGGAGTTTTTGAGCCTGACGCATCATATTTTGCATATTCATCATAATATTTTTGTGATTCCTTTCGTAGCAAGGGGTTAGACCCTCTTGTCAAATTTTCATTGCCTTATGTTTCTTTTTGAGTATTTCTTAAAGCTTTATTTATTATAGCATTTTTTGAAGTAACTGCCTATTTTAACTGTGTGATAAGAGTGAGCGTTTGGTAATGATTTTACAAAAACTTTACAAAAATATGGTAATAGATTTGATGTTGGCTTTCTATAATGGTCATTGTAAAGAATTTAAAGGAGAACATCATGAAAAAATGTAAATTGTTTTCGGTACTGGCCCTAGCTGGCTTAACAGCTCTAGTGGGACTTTCAGCTTGTAGCAAATCAAACGGGGACTCTTCATCTGCATCTGGTAACATCAGCGTTGTTTCCCGTGAAGATGGGTCTGGGACACGCGGTGCTTTTGTTGAACTTTTCGGAGTTCAAAAAGAGCAAAATGGTGAAAAAGTTGATTTGACAACGGACAAAGCCATTGTTACTAACTCGACCTCTGTTATGCTAACGACAGTAGCTGGAGATAAGTCAGCTATCGGCTATACTTCGCTAGGTTCTTTGGATGATACCGTCAAGGTTCTGAAAATTGATGGTACTGAGGCAAGTGTTACCAATATTAAAGCCGGAAGCTACAAGATTTCTCGACCATTTAACATTGTGACTAAAGATAAGATAAGTGAGGCTGCTCAAGATTTCATCAACTTTATTTTAAGTTCTGATGGTCAAGCTGTCGTAGAAGAAAATGGTTACATTCCACTTGACGATACCAAAGCCTATCAATCTTCAGTTGATTCTGGCAAGGTTGTGGTTTCAGGATCAAGCTCTGTCACACCAGTTATGGAAAAATTAAAAGAAGCTTATAGCAAAGTCAATTCTAAGGTTGAAGTAGAGATTCAACAAAGCGACTCCTCAACAGGTATCACAAATGCAATCGAGGGAACAGCTGATATTGGAATGGCGTCACGTGATTTGAAAGATGAAGAAACATCTAAAGGAGTCAGCTCAACGGTTATTGCGATAGATGGTATTGCTGTTATTGTTAATAAAGATAACAAAGTTGATGGCTTAACAAGCGAACAAGTCAAGACTATTTTTACAGGTAAGACAACAAGCTGGGACGGTCTTTCAGACTAAGGGGTCATGAATGAATCATACAAAAGAAAAAATGATGCAAGCGGTATTTTTTCTTACCGCATGCATTTCTGTTCTATCCGTGCTACTAATCTGCATCTTTTTGTTTTCGAGTGGGATTCCTGCTATTCATCAAATTGGTTTAGGTAACTTTCTTTTCGGAACTGTATGGAGACCGGCTAACAACCTTTTTGGTATTTTTCCAATGATTGTCGGTTCACTTTATGTGACAGCAGGGGCGCTTATTATTGGGGTACCTGTTGGAGTTTTGACAGCGGTTTTTATGTCTTCTTTTTGTCCAGAAGCCATCTATAGACCGCTCAAGGCGGCTATTAACCTCATGGCAGGGATACCATCGGTTGTTTATGGTTTCTTTGGTTTGGTTGTTTTAGTTCCCTTTGTTCGTGATAACATCGGTGGCTTTGGAATGGGGGTACTTACCGCTTCAATTTTGCTTGGTTTGATGATTTTACCAACTATTATCAGTGTCTCTGAGGCTGCTATTCGTGCTGTTCCTAGATCCTATTATGAAGGTGGTTTAGCTCTGGGGGCTTCCCATGAGCGTAGCATCTTTTTTGCAGTACTGCCAGCAGCTAAGCGGGGAATTTTGGCATCTGTCATTTTAGGGATTGGACGCGCAATCGGGGAAACTATGGCAGTTATCATGGTTGCAGGTAACCAAGCTGTCTTGCCAGATTCCTTGACATCAGGGGTCAGAACTATGACAACCAATATTGTTATGGAGATGGGGTACTCTAGCGGTCTTCACAGAGAGGCTCTTATAGGGACAGCTGTTGTTCTTTTTATATTTGTCCTAATCATTAACATCAGCTTTTCGTTGTTACATAAAGAGGAGTAGACATGGAAAATATCAATCACCATAGCTTCAAGCAAGATTGGCAGTCACGCCGACGGGACCTGGTATCATTAATGTTGTATTTGTTAGTTTATGGTGCTGCCTTGATAACATTTGTCGGAATTGCTTTCACGGTCGGATATATTCTGGTCAAAGGCTTGCCCAATTTAAACATGAGTTTGTTTGCTTGGACTTACAATAGTGAGAATGTATCGTTGTTACCGGCCTTAATCAATACAGTTTTTATGACCATTTTGGCATTAAGTGTTGCCGTACCTATTGGTATAGGGGCCTCTATTTACTTGGTAGAATATGCGCGTCGTGATAACCCTTTTGTTAGTGTTATCCGGATTGCAACTGAAACGCTCTCTGGGATTCCCTCCATTATCTATGGACTGTTTGGCGCTCTTTTCTTTGTTAAGTTTGCTCACATGGGACTTTCCTTGCTGTCAGGAGCTGTTACACTTAGTATCATGATTTTGCCACTGATTATGCGAACAACAGAAGAAGCTTTGCTTTCAGTACCAGACTCCTATCGTGAAGGGGCTTTTGCACTTGGGGCGGGTAAACTTAGGACAATTTTTAAAATTGTCCTTCCTAGCGCCATGCCAGGAATTTTTTCAGGAATTATTTTAGCGATTGGGCGAATTGTGGGAGAATCAGCCGCCTTGATTTTTACAGCAGGTACGGTTGCTGAAGTGGCGAAAAGTATTTTCAGTTCGTCACGGACTTTGGCTGTACATATGTATGCTATCTCAGGAGAGGGACTTTATGTCAATCAAACCTACGCTACAGCAGTGGTTCTCTTAGTATTAGTTATTATCATTAATCTAGTGTCAGGTTTGATTGCTAGACGATTAGGAAGTAAAACAAGCGATGAATAAAATAGAAATTAAAAATTTGGATCTCTACTACGGAGACTTCAAAGCTTTAAAAAACATTAATCTGGAAATTGCCAGCAATGAAATTACAGCTTTCATTGGTCCATCAGGATGTGGAAAATCGACCTTGCTAAAAAGTCTTAACCGAATGAATGACTTGGTGAAAAATTGCCGCATTACCGGAGAGGTCACATTAGATAAAGAAAATGTTTACCGTGATTTAGACATCAATGTCCTTCGTAAAAAAGTAGGTATGGTTTTCCAAAAACCCAATCCATTTCCGATGAGCATCTATGACAACATTGCCTTCGGGCCTAGAACTCACGGTATTCACAATAAAGTTCAATTGGATGAAATTGTGGAGCGTTCCTTAAAACAAGCCGCTATCTGGGACGAAGTCAAAGATCGCCTCAATAAATCTGCTCTTGGTATGTCTGGTGGTCAACAGCAACGGCTTTGCATTGCTAGAGCTTTGGCCATTGAACCTGAAGTTCTCCTCATGGATGAACCAACAAGTGCCTTAGATCCGATTTCAACAGCAAAAATTGAAGATTTGGTTATTGAACTCAAGAAAAAATATACTATCGTCATGGTGACCCACAACATGCAACAAGCTGTGCGGATTTCCGACAAGACGGCCTTCTTCTTATTGGGCGAAATTGTTGAGTACAATAAAACAAGCCAACTATTTTCAATGCCACAAGACGAACGCACAGAAAATTATATAACAGGGAGATTCGGATGATACGCTCAGCCTTTGAAAATCAACTGCATGCACTCAATACCAATTTAATTTTGATGGGGTCGTTATGTGAGGAAATTATTTCAAAATCCTTAATGCTCATCAGTGAAAATGATCAGCATCTGGTTAATGATGTTGGCAAAACTTATCAAAAAATTGAGCAGATGGAAAGAGATATTGAATCACAATGTCTTAAGTTACTGCTTCGTCAACAGCCGGTTGCCAAGGATTTGCGACGTATTTCAGCTGCTTTGAAAATGGTTTATGATATGAAGCGTATTGGTGCTCAATCTGCTGAAATTGTTGATATTATTGGTGATGGTCATGTTCATGAAGGAGCTGAGTTTCGTCATCTCAAGCAAATGGTCAAACACGTTGTCCATATGGTAACAGATAGTGTGGATGCCTTTGTCCATGATGATGAGACTTTAGCTTTAAAAGTTATCCAAAAAGATGTCACAGTGGATAAAGAATTTGATACAATAAAGGCAAGTTTAATTGCCCATATTGCTGAACTTGGAAATGATGGTGAATATACTATTGATGTTTTGATGATTGCCAAATATTTGGAAAGAATTGGTGACCATACCGTCAATGTCGCTAAGTGGGTAATTTTTTCAATCACTGGTGAACTGAATGGAGAAGAAACATGATTTACTGCGTTGAAGATGATGATGATATTCGAGAACTGATGCTTTATACTTTACGAACAGCAGGGTTTGAGGCTCAGGGGTTTCCTGACTCCGTTCTATTTTGGAAAGCCATGGAAGAAGAGCAACCTAAGCTTATACTGTTAGATATCATGTTGCCTGTAGATGATGGATTGACCATTTTAAAATCCCTACGATCAAATGGTATGACAAAAGATATTCCAGTAATCATGACAACTGCTAAAGGAACAGAATTTGATAAAGTCAAAGGATTAGATTTGGGTGCCGATGATTATTTGGTTAAGCCGTTTGGTATGATGGAAATGATTTCTCGCATCAAAGCAGTTCTCAGACGTACATCCAATCAGGAACAGGAAACTCATTTGACAATAAAAAACCTCTCTCTGGATGCAAAGAATTACACGGTTAGAAATAATGGACAAAAAATCGAATTAACTTTGAAAGAATTTGATCTGCTATCTTTATTGATGTTAAATCCTGGCCGTGTTTTTACGCGGCAAGAACTTTTGGATAAAGTTTGGGGAGAACACTTTATCGGAGAAACACGGACAGTTGATGTTCATATTGGAACCCTTCGTATGAAGCTTGGAGATGCTAGTCATCTGATTAAGACAGTTCGTGGTGTTGGTTATCGTTTGGAGGTAACAGATGATTAAGAAAATCTTTCGTTCAACTTTTTTTGCCACGCTAGGTGTTCTTCTTGTAACTCTATTTATGGTTGTTGGCTTGCTTTATGGCTACTTTACTCAAGTACAAAAGGAACAGTTGCAGACAGAGACAGCCTTAGCTGCTCAAGGGGTTTCTCTGGAAGGCCAAGATTATTTTAATGAGCTCAAGATGTCAAATGTCAGAATCACTTGGGTTGACAATCAAGGAAAAGTTCTCTATGATAATGAGTCTGATGCACAGATCATGGACAATCATGCTAATAGAGAAGAAATCAAAGAAGCTTTGAAAGATGGTTACGGTGAGAGTGTTAGATACTCGAAAACCTTAACCACTCAGTCACTTTATTCTGCTCAGCGCTTGGATAATGGAACCGTTATTCGCTTATCTGTTACTAGACACAGTATTTTAGTGCTTTTATTTCGTATGTTCCAGCCTTTGGTTCTTATTCTTATATTGGCCTTCTTACTCTCTCTGTGGCTTTCACACTCTATTGCTAAGAGTATTGTGTTACCATTGAATCGACTGGATCTTGACCATCCGCTTGAAAATGATGCCTATGAAGAAATTTCACCCCTTCTAAGACGGATTGCCAGACATCAAAAGGAAGTCACTGAGCGGGAAGTTGTGATAGAACAACGTCAATCAGAATTTGATACCATTATTTCTAAAATTAAAGAAGGTATGATTTTGTTAGACAATAACTGTCGTATCATCAGTATCAACCAAGCAGCACAGGATATTTTGCAGACTGATCAAACTTGTTTGGGTAAAGATATGTTGCAAATTCTCCGTAACCTGTCACTAAATAATTGGCTAGAAAAAGGTCTTCAGGGTCGCAAACAAGAAGGGGTTTTGCAATTAGATGACGCGCATTACAAAGTTATGGTACGTCCTATTCACTCTGAGGATAAGGTGACTGGTTTAGCAATTCTTTTCTTTGATGTTACAGAGCAACTTCAGGCAGAGCAGCTGCGCCGCGAATTTACGGCAAACGTTTCTCATGAACTGAAAACGCCGTTACATTTGATTTCTGGATATTCTGAAATGCTGGCTAGTGATGTTGTTGCGCAAAAAGATGTTCCACAATTCGCTGAGAAAATCCACAGTGAGTCTCAACGTATGATCCAATTGGTAGAAGATATTATTAAACTGTCACATCTTGATGAGTCAGAAGAGTTAGCTATGGAACCCGTCAATCTCTATCAGATATCAGAGGAAGTTTTAGATAGTTTATCTGCTAAGGCAAATGAGCGTCATATCAACTTGCATTTATTAGGGGAACCAGCTTATATTACTGGTAACCATGCCCTTATTCATTCTTTGATTTATAATCTTTGTGATAATGCTATCATCTATAACCGTGATAAGGGGGATGTGACTGTCGATATCACTTCGAATGAGGACGATATTGTTCTGACAGTACAGGATACTGGAGTTGGTATCGCCAAAGATGAGCAGGAACGCATTTTTGAGCGTTTCTATCGAGTTGATAAGAGTCGCTCGAAGAAGTTGGGTGGCACTGGTTTGGGGCTCTCCATTGTTAAGCACGCAGTCAATCAACATCATGCTGATATTAAGGTGGAAAGTCAGCTAGGATTAGGAACTAAAATGACTGTGACCTTTTATAAGTAACCCTCTTTGAAAATTAAACCCAGACGTTTGTGACTTGATTTGAGGTGTGAAAATCTTCAACGGAAGTTTTTAGCTTATTATTCCAAATTATAAAATAACGGAGTTTTATCTGAATCTACGTCACCCAGTCTAATTTTGATTTTCGTTGAGTATAAAAACACAAAAACCTCCTCTTGTTCATAAGATATAGAGGAGGTTTTTGTATGAGATGATATTCTTTGATTTTTTAAAGTAAGCAGGGGTCTTATTAAAATTTGTAAACCTATGTGATAGATTAGAAAGGATTTTTTCTTCTAAGAATGATAGGAGGATGCTTATGTGTCAAAGCCTCACGTTATTCTCTATAGGAATTTCCAAAGTTGATTTGTCTAAATCAACTGTCAAAATGTAATTGCTATTGTCACGGATAGTGTGCTCAAAGTCTGTTGTGTAGAGAAGTACGCGGAGAGTGTCGCCTTTTTTCAATTTGTAGATGCTTGGTTGAAGGGTGAAATCAATGGTCATCCATTCATTGGCAGGGATATCTTCAATTGTTAACAAATCTGTACGATTTTGAAGATTTAGAACACCTTTTGTGATGACACGTTCTCTGGTTTTGGTAAATGGCAATTCTTTGAGAGCTTCACGTGAGAAATTGCGTCCATTATCAATAGCGTATAAATCAAGTACAGAAGGAACATCTTTAAAACGTTTCTTTTCGCCATAGTCTAAGACTTGGGCAGACAGAATTCCTTTATTTTCACTAGATTTGACGGTTAGGTGTAGAGTGATTTGCCCATTGATATGGTAATCGTGTTCAATTGGTAAATCGAGGCAAATGGCATTTGCTTTTCCAGTAAATAACTCACTCTTAAAAGTTCTGAAATTCTTGCTATAACGTTCAAATTCAGCTTTGGCGTAATGATTGTCAATGATTTTTTGGTCTGTACCAAGGGCTAAAGTTGATTGATTGTTACTGCCAAATTCAGCTAAGCTTGTCCAAGCTTGTTCTTGGCTATTATCTTGCCAGATAAGTGTTGGCAAAACGAAATGATTATCTTGACCTAAGAGTTTTTGAGAGAGCAAAGCATTCATACTTTCACGAAAATCAATAGATTGCCAGTTGTGCATGTAGACATGTTCTCCATTGTGAAGGAAGGCATGCTTTTCAACAGAGCTTGGCAATGCGTTAAAAATGTTAAAAATGTGACGCGGTTTAACGTTCCAGTCTTGAAGACCATGTGTGTAAACACAAGTAGCTTTCACTTTATCAGCATGAGGAAGATAGTTGCGGTCATGCCAGAACTGATTATAATCACCAGAAGTACGATCAAGTTCTAAAGATTGTTTATCTAAAAGTTCTTGATAGTGTGCGTTGTTACGGAGATAATCACCAGAAAGCAAATTACGTGAGTAAGTCAATTCGGTAAGGACATCGAGGTCTTCACCAGGGTAACCACCAGGGCTGCAGACAAGACCATTTTCACGGTAGTAGTCATACCAAGATGAAATAGCTGATTCGGCAATGATGACTTTTAGTCCTTCAACGCCGGTTGTGGCAAGGGCAGTTGACATAGTTCCGAGATAAGATTTACCAGTGGTACAAACTAAACCATTTGACCAATCAGCTAGCACTTTTTGATCACGACGGTGGCTAGAAAAGGCGATTGCTCTGCCATTTAACCAATCGATAACAGCTTTAAAACTTTCTACCTGAGCGTAGTCACCACTTGTCATAAAACCATTTGAACCAGCAGTCCCTACTCCTGAAACGTAAATATTTGCAAATCCACGAGCTAAGAAATAGTCATTCAAGGTATAAGGATCGATAAAGCTAAAACTTTCTTCAGCATCACCGACTGGAAGGTCTAGCTCAGGAGTTTCAAGTGGCTCGAAGTTACGTGTCTCCACACTGATTTTACCTGCTTGCTTGATAGCTAAGTTGCCTTCCATTTTGTAAAGTTTTTTATCGTTAGCAACGATATTTGTCCCTTCGTGATAAGGGCTAGCAGTCATCATTGTTGGTACTTTGTGGCTAGTTTTAGGACGAATGATATTAACTTTAACCAAATCTAATTGACAATCATTGTCAGTATCAAGCGGAGCTTGTACATAAACAACTTCACGAATTAAATCATTTGTATTAAAGGTTGCTAAAGATTTACCATTGAAAAAATGATAATCATTATCAACTGGGATAAGTCCTTTACTAATCAAGTCATCAAGCAAAGTCATACCATTTTTTTGACGACTAAGAAGAAGCTGGTAAAGTGCCTCGATGATGTGACCTTTTTGGTAATTGATTGGAAAATCGATTTTCTCTAAAAAGTCAGTTGTATCTGTAAAATCAACGTGTGGTGTGAATCCGAGTAATTGAAGGGTGATGGTATAAAAAATATCTGCCGTTAGAGGACGATCAGATTTAAAAAATGTCAGTAAATCTGTCTCAAAATCTGCAATAAGATTGTGAAGTGGGTAATCCGTGTCTTTATAATTAAAGAAAATCTTACGACAGAAGTGCTCCAGTGTCTCTTTATCAGATTGACGTTTGTTAAGCTCAAATCCAAGAGCTTGTAATTCTTGTTCACAAGTATCGGCAGGCCTTGGTATGTAAGAGAATTGGTTATATTTCATGAAAATTTCTCCTTCTAAAAGTAAACGTTTTAATTTTACAGATAACCTTTACATTATCTATTATACTTGATAAAATGTTAGTTGTCTAAGCTATATTTTTTTTTGGAGGAAACAAAAAGACATGGACTTTTCATGGACTGTGAAATACATCACAGAATTTATCGGGACAGCTTTACTCATCATTCTTGGTAATGGTGCAGTTGCTAATGTGGAACTTAAGGGGACAAAAGGGAATAACTCTGGGTGGGTTATCATCGCACTTGGGTATGGTTTTGGTGTTATGATTCCTGCACTCATGTTTGGTAACGTTTCAGGTAACCACATTAATCCAGCCTTCACACTTGCACTTGCAGTTTCAGGTTTGTTTGACTGGTCACACGTTCCACAGTACATCATTGCTCAATTACTTGGTGCAATGTTTGGTCAATTGCTTGTCGTTATGACACACAAGCCATACTACCTTAAAACTGAAAATCCAAATGCTATCCTTGGTTCATTCTCAACTATCTCAGCTGTTGACGACGGTACAAAAGAAAGTCACAAAGCTGCTTGGATTAATGGTTTCTTGAATGAGTTCCTAGGTTCATTCGTACTTTTCTTCGGTGCTATGGCACTTACTAAAAACTACTTCGGTGCAGAATTAGTTGCAAAATTGACTGCTGTAGGTTATGATGCTTCTACAGCTGCAACTCAAGTTGCTCCTTTCACTACAGGTTCACTTGCTGTTGCTCACTTAGGACTTGGTTTCCTTGTAATGACACTTGTTGCATCACTTGGTGGTCCTACTGGTCCTGGTCTTAACCCTGCACGTGATCTTGGTCCACGTATCGTCCATGCGTTGCTTCCAAAATCAATTCTTGGTGAATATAAAGGCGATTCTAAATGGTGGTATTCATGGGTACCAGTTGTAGCTCCAATCCTTGCTGGTGTAGCTGCAGTTGCCTTGTTCAAATTCTTATACCTATAAGATAACCAGATAATAAACCAGAAAAGAACCTTCGGGTTCTTTTTTATTATGCCAGGAGAGCATAATTTCTTGTCAAACTGACTATTTTTTTCTAAAATAGAAAAGGCTCGGTCCTTATTTTTGTAAGAACTTGTACAACATAATCTAACAAAAAACACTGTGAGGAGATAATTATGACTTTATTTAACGGAGTCACGTTTAGGCATCCCGTTTTACGTATCAACAATCGTGATCATAACATCGATTTTTATCAAAAATTAGGCTTTAAGTTAGTGAATGAAGAAAATGCTATTGCTGTATTTTCAACAAAACAACGAAATGCTCATTTTGTCATTGAAGAATCACCAGCACCAGATACTTGTGCTGTTGAAGGTGACAAAAAGATTAATAGAATTGTCGTTAAAATTCCTAAAGCAGCTGAAATTGAAGGTATTTTAGGTAACGGCATCGATGTGGAACGACTTTTCAAAGGTAAACGTGGTTATGCTTTTGAAACAGTATCTCCAGAAGGTGACCTTTTCCTCTTGCATTCAGAAGATAACATCCATGAATTAAGAGAAATTGAGAACAAAACATTTCCTGAAAATGATGATTTAAAAGAAGTTTCTGAGTTCCATTTTGAAAGTTTGACACTAAATGTTGCTGACAAAGCTGGCACACAAGCCTTTTATCAAACCGTATTCGGAGGTAAATTGCCGTTAGATCTTCAGTTTGAACAAGGAAATGGAGCAAATTTAACTGTTGATCCTCAAAAAACATGGGATTTAGAAATCCTAGAATTTAAGGTTCCTAAGAACTACAATCTTAAAGCTTTGGCTGATTATTTAGAGGCTAAAGGACAATCTATCTATTTAGATAAAAAAGAAAGTGTTTTGGTTCTTTCAGATCCTAGTCAAGTTGAAATTTGGTTTATCAAATGACAGATTTGCTAGACATTATCAATGATCAAATTGATCGCAATATTTATCATGGAGCTAGTTTAGCTCTTTTTAAAGACAATCAATGGACAGAGCATTATATTGGAACGATTGATGGTAAGGCTCCTGTTGTTCCTGATTTAATTTATGATTTGGCCTCTGTATCTAAGGTTGTTGGTGTCGGAACGGTTCTTATTTCGCTCGTTCGCGAAGGAAAGTTGGATATTGATGCGCCACTTAAGCAGTACTATCCTGATTTTCATGAGGAAAAACTGACGCTTCGCCAGCTCTTAACACATAGCAGTGGAATTAATCCTTTTATTCCGAATCGTGATGCACTTAACGCCAAGGAGTTAAAAGAGGCTATTAATCACATTACGGTAGAAGATAAAAAAGATTTCTTGTACACAGATATTAACTTTTTATTACTTGGTTTCATGTTAGAAGGTATTTTTGGGAAATCTTTAGATGGGATTTTCAAAGAAACTGTCTTTGAACCTTTTGACATGACTAAGACAGGTTTTGGACCAGTTAAAGGTGCTGTGCCAACGGTAGCAGGGATTTCTGACGGAGTTGTCCATGACCCTAAAGCTAAGGTGCTTAAAAATCACGCTGGCTCAGCTGGGCTATTTTCTAATCTAGCTGATCTTGAAAAGCTGTGTCAGCATTATCTGACGGATGATTTTGCGAGTGATATTTGGCAAAACTTTAGTCATGCTAATAAGGAACGTTCACTTGCTTGGAATAAAGAAGGAGATTGGCTAGACCACACGGGTTATACGGGGACTTATGTGGCTAGTAACCATAAAGAGCAAAAAGCGGCTATTTTCTTAACTAATAGGACCTATTCTTACGATGACCGTCCGCTTTGGATTAAAGAACGTCAGAAAATTTCTAACTGGATTCAGGAAAATTTTTAAAAAGATTGCTATTATTGTGAAAACGTTTTAATTTTTCTCGGCTTTTTTAGCGTGAAAGTGCTATAATGAAAGTAACCAGAGAAAAGGAGGATAAGGTTATGGCAGATGTACTTACTGTTGTTTTCAATATTGAAAGTGAAGCTTATCAAGCATTTTCAGAATTAAAAGCTTTCAAGCAAGACAACCACACCCAAATCGCACAAATTGCCTTGGTCAAGAATGAAAATGGTAAAATCACTATCAAAGATTCTGTTGATTTCGATGACACCAGCCGTGAATATGCAACGATTGGTGGCATTGTTGGTGGTTTGATTGGTATCTTGAGTGGACCAATTGGTGTTATTCTCGGCTATGGTATCGGAAGTCTTGCTGGTGCTGCAAGTGGTAGTATGACAGACGCTACTGACAATAGCTTGATTGAAGAAGTGACAACTAAGTTACTTGATGGCGATGTTGCTGTTATTGCTTTGGTGCATGAAGAGGACGAAAATATATTGAACCATGTCTTTGCTCCTTATAAGACTAATATTATGCGTTGGGATGCTGTTGCCCTTGCTCGTGAAGTTGAACTTGCAGGTCAAGTTCAAGATGAACTTTATGATAAGGTTCAAGAAGACATGAATGAACGTCGTGTCAATCATTTAAAAGAGCAGGGAAATGATATTGCAGAAGCCATTAAGGCTAAATTCCGTCGCTTAAGAGGAAAAGAATAGTCCTAAGCAGTCAGATATACTATTCATCTCTAAACAGTGAAAATAAACACTCTTGACTTTTGGTCAGGAGTGCTTTTTTATTTTATAAAGTTTTCATCATACTGATATGTTGGATGCCTGCTTCCTCAAATTCTTCACCAAAAGGAATAAAGCCAAGTTTATCGTAAAAGCCTTTTGCTGTTAACTGCGCATGAAGAATCATTTCTTTAAATCCTTGTTGTTTACAAAAAGTGATGACTTCTTCTAGAAGGTGTTTTCCCAAATGCTTTCCTTGTTGGTCAGGAAGAACAGCCATGCGCTGCAAGGTGGCTTTGCTGTGGTCTTGATTTGGCAAAATACGGCAGGTAGCGACAGCATTTCCTAAGTCATTATAAAGAACAAAATGCAGGCAATAAGCTTCGTTTTCATCGATTTCAAGAGATAAAGGAACGCCTTGGCCTTTTACAAAAACGATTTGACGGATTTTCATGGCATCTAAATAGGTGTTTGAAAGTGTATTTCTGGTTTGTTTGATTCTCATAGCTCTATTTTAAGGACAAAAAAAGACTCTGTCAACTGACAAAGTCTTTTTCGATATTTATTATTTAGCAGCAACAGTTTCAGCAACATCATCCATTGAAAGAACTTCGTGGAAGACGCGTTGTGTCAATTCTGTCTTTTGTTCTTTAGTAAGGTATTTAGTGTTGACACAGTAACCTGAGATACGAACGATAACATCTTCACCATTCATAATCTTGTCATAAACATCTTTAAGGTCCATGACGTTCAAGTTAACGTGTTGTCCACCGTTTTCGAAGTAACCATCAAGGATAGTTACCAAGTTATCAACTTGTTCATCAAATGTCTTACCAAGAGCGCGTGGAGAAACTTGAGTTGTAAGTGAGATACCGTCTGCAGCATATGAGAAGTCAAGGCTTGCAAGAGAGTTCAAGTTTTGCAACCAACCACCACGAGCTTTGTTAGATGGGTTGGCACCTGGTGAGAAGAATTCAAGTTTAGAAAGGTTTACGGTACCATCTTCGTTGAGGTAAACACCTTTGTGAACTGGAGAGTTACCAGTTTGTTTAGAGTAAGCGACGTTTGAAGTGATTGTAAGAAGTGATACAGTAGCTTCAGCGTTCTTGTAAAGTTCGTGGCTACGAAGACGAGTAGTGTAAGCTTCTACCAACCATTCAGCAAGTTCGTTAGAACGAGGATCATCTTCACCCCAACGAGGGAAGTCACCAGTTGTTTCGTAGTCGTAAATGTAACCATCTTCGTCACGGATTGGTTTAACAGTAGCGTATTTGATTGCTGACAAAGTATCAACGGTATTAGCGAAACCACAGATACCGAATCCCATGTTGGCACGTTGTTTAGTTGGCAAGAATGCCATTTGAACAGCTTCGTAGTTGTATTTATCAGTCATGTAGTGAATGATGTTAAGGGCATCTACGTAAGTTGAAGTCAACCAATCAAGAGATTTTTCAAAGTTAGCTTTGACCGTTTCGAAATCAAGGATTTCGTCACGAACTGGTTCGATGTCAAATACTTTGTAGTCTTTGTGAACATCATCGTAACCACCGTTCAAACCAGTAAGAAGAGCTTTAAGGACGTTTACACGAGCACCAAAGTATTGGATGTTGTGACGTTGTTCTTCGTTTTCTGGGTCAAGTGGTGATACACAACATGAGATACATGACATTTCACCGTAACCATCTTTAGCCATTGTTGTCACACCCTCGTATTGGATTGAAGAGTGTTTGTGTGACATTTTCATACAGTAGCGACGGAATGAATATGGCAATTTATCAGTCCAAAGAACTGTCAAGTTTGGTTCTGGAGCGTTACCGATATTATCAAGTGTGTGCAAGAAACGGTAGTCCATTTTAGTAACACGGTGACGACCGTCAGCACCCATACCAGCCATAGATGTAGTGATGAATGTTGGGTCACCAGAGTAAAGCTCGTCGTAAGCTTTAGTACGAGCAAATTTTACAGTACGAAGTTTCAAGACAAAGTCATCGACAAATTCTTGGATTTCTGATTCTGTGAAAGTACCACGAGCAAGGTCACGTTCAGCAAAGATATCAAGAACGATTGGCACACGTCCAAGAGAAGTAGCAGCACCGTTGATAACACGACATACGGCCATGAAGGCGATGTTTACCCATTGGATAGCTTCTTTAACGTTCATGGCTGGTTTACGGACATCAACACCGTAAAGGTCACCAAGTTTAACAACTTCACCAAGAGCTTGGTATTGCATGTTAACTTCTTCGCGAAGACGAATAGATTCTTCGTCGATTTCTGTGATAGCGTTCCAGTCGTTAACTTTTTCTTGCATCAAGTAGTCTGCACCATAAAGAGCAAGACGAGCATAAACACCGATGATACGTCCGCGTGAGTAAGCATCTGGAAGACCAGTTACTGTGTGAGCGTGACGGGCACGGCGAATATTAGATGTATAAGCGCGGAAAATTCCGTCATTTACTGTAGTAGTGTATTTTGTGAAAATTTCGTGAATAGCAGGATCTGGTTCATAACCATGTTCTTTAAGTGCTGTTTCTGCCATACGGATACCACCTTTTGGCATGAAATTCAATTTGAATAACTCATCATTTTGAATACCGTAGATTAATTCATCGTCTTTTGAAATATAGCCGGCAGGAATATCTGCGATTGATGTTGGACGAATGTCCATTGGGAAACGCGTTGCTTCGTATTTAGCTTTAGTGTCTTCAATGATTTTCTTGATTTTAAGAGAGCGTTCAGTAGCTGGCGCTAAGAAGCTTTCATCACCATCATATGGTGTGTAGTTAGCTTGAACGAAGCGAGAAACGCTGGCTTTTTCTTTCCAGTCAGTACCTTTAAAGCCTTCCCAGGCTTTTTCAAAAACATCTGCATTTGTTTTAACAGTCGCCATAATGAGATTTCTCCTTAAATTCTAGTAACAAGTCATCTGTTACATTTACAAGTATAAGTGTAGCACAAAGGAAGCGTTTTCCCAAGCAAAAAAATTGGAAAAAACAAGAATCTTTTCTAGTACAGTTTTAAAAACTAAGATAACTGTACTAGAAAATTGTAAGTTTTGCTTGAGAGCAATGAAAATTGTTATAATAGAGTCAGAAAGGACTGGATGATGCTTATTTTTCCATTAATTAATGACACTTCTCGAAAAATTATTCACATTGATATGGATGCCTTTTTTGCATCAGTAGAAGAAAGGGATAATCCAGACCTCAAAGGAAAGCCTGTGATTATCGGCTCTGATCCGCGTAAGACGGGTGGACGAGGCGTCGTATCGACATGTAACTATGAAGCCAGAAAATTCGGCGTTCATTCGGCTATGTCTTCAAAAGACGCTTATGAACGTTGTCCACAGGCTATTTTTATTTCTGGAAATTATCAGAAATACCGAGAAATAGGAATGCAAATTCGTGAGATTTTCAGACGTTACACTGATCTTGTTGAGCCCATGTCGATTGATGAGGCTTACTTGGATGTGACTGAAAATAAACTCGGCATCAAGTCAGCGATTAAAATTGCTAAAATGATTCAATATGATATTTGGCAAGAAGTTCACCTGACTTGTTCAGCCGGTGTCTCTTATAACAAATTTCTAGCTAAACTAGCTTCGGATTATGATAAACCGAAAGGTTTAATCTTAGTATTGCCAGAAGATGCGCAGGATTTTTTGAAAAAATTATCAATTGAAAAATTTCATGGTGTTGGTAAAAAATCGGTTGAAAAACTACATCAAATGAGTGTTTTTACGGGGGCGGATTTATTAGAAATACCAGAGATGACCTTGATTGATCATTTCGGGCGCTTTGGTTATGATTTGTACCGCAAAGCGCGAGGTATTTCAAATTCACCAGTCAGACCCAATCGTATTCGAAAATCTATTGGGAGTGAACGGACCTATAGTAAATTACTGTACGAGGATGCTGATATTAAGTCGGAGATTTCAAAAAATACACGTCGAGTTGTGGACAGTTTAATGCGAAATAATAAAGTTGGTCGCACTGTCGTTTTGAAGGTTCGATACGCGGATTTTTCGACTTTAACCAAGCGTAAAACACTAGATGATGTCACCAATGATTTTGAGGTGATTGACCAAGCTGTTCATGCGCTATTTGACAGTTTAGAAGAATCAAAATCTGGTGTGCGTCTTCTTGGGGTTACTATCACAGGATTAGAAGATAATATTCGTCCATTAAATCTCTTTTAAAAATTAAAGTACCGTCTTAGCTCAAGGTCTGAGACGGTATTTGATTTCTTAAAAGTTTATTGATTAACACTTTCAGAATCAGTCTCATCGTCTTCTTTGTCTAATAGCTGCGCTGCTTTGTTGTACACATAAGAATAAAGTCCCAAAAAGACAAGTGGCAAAACGATATTGAATGGTGAAAGTGGGATATTAAGATATACAGTCAAGGCAAAGCTTGCAAGACTGTAAACAACAGTATAAATCAAGGCAATGCGGTAAGGTGATAAACTTGGAGCATTGTCTTTGATTTTTGATAAGTTTTTGAATGCTAAAACAGCTACAATGATGTTAACTACAAGAGCGATAACAGCAATAATAACGTTACCAACATTAGTAGTAGCTTCAAGAACCTTGATTTTTTCAGCATCAAGTTGTTCTTTAAAGGTATCAAAGTTATTAACTAAGACATAATAGCTAATAATACTCCAAACCTTACTTAAAGCAGCAAGAACATTTACCCAAGCGATAAAAAGCGTCCAAGAACGCAAAGATTGACGAATTTTTTCATAAGAAACCATTTCAAACCTCCTAAAAACAATGGTAATCCTATTATGATAGTACAGATATTATAACACAATTTCCTTATATGTAAACACTTTTCTATCAAGAGATGTTACATCAAGAAACCCTTTAGTTTCAAGGATTAAATCGTTTTAAGTCTCTAAATATTTTAAGTATAAAGCTATTCTATCATCTAAAAATTTATATTTATACAAAATAAATACATAAGAAAAACTAGGAATTTATGGCTAAAAAATCCTAGTTTTTTATTATTATTTTTTGAAAAATTGTTCGATATCTTCTTGAGTGATACCGATCATTGGATCGATGAATGGAAGATTTTCTTCTGTTAGTCGGTATTCTTTGACGTTATCTGGTTTGTCTTCGTCAAAATCAAGGATAAGTTGAACATCCTTGTCGGATTTTTCTTCTTCAACGTGAGCAGTGGAAGAACATGCTTTATTTGGCTCATTTTGGCTCTCTTTTGCCTCGTCTGGATTTTCTATCGCTTCTGAGTTGTCAAGGCCTTCTGGATTTGCTGTGAAGCGTTGGACGAGATAAGTCTTGCGTTTAGAGCCTTCATTTTTTATGGCGTAATCAAAGGCAGCAATTTCTCCCAACATAACCAATTTGCTTTTAGAGCGGGTAATGGCTGTGTAAATCAGATTGCGTTGTAGAAGACGACGACTTTGGCGCGTGATTGGCAGAATAACTACTTGGAATTCGCTCCCTTGTGATTTGTGAATGGACATAGCATAGGCAAGCGTAATTTTGTGCCATTCGTTACGAGGGTAAATCACTTCAGTCCCGTCAAAAGACATGTAGAGTTCATCTTGTTTTGATTCTGTGTATTTGGCTGAAATCAAGTCTGTGATATAGCCAATATCTCCATTAAAGACATTGAGCTCGGCATCATTAATTAAATGAAGAACTTTGTCCCCTTTACGGAAATTCATATCACCAAAGGCAAATGATAATTGGTCACCGAGCGGATTAAGCAAATCTTGAATGATTGTATTGAGGTGGTTAATACCAGCAGCGCCACGGTACATAGGCGCTAGAATTTGAATTTCTTGAGGGTTGATGCCACTTTTAATAGCTGCGCTGACGATTTTTGGAATCATCTCAGGAATATACTGAGCACCAGCTTCAAAGTAAGAACGGTCAGCTTTTTTCTGGGTAAAATCAGCTGGCAAGATACCTTGCCTCATCTGATTAGCCAGTGTGACAATGGTCGATTCTTCAGATTGCCTAAAGATTTTTGTGAGTGCTATTTGTGGCAGTGTTTTGATTTTGAGTAAATCAGCTAGCACTTGCCCAGGCCCAACGGATGGAAGTTGGTCACTATCCCCAACGATAATGACTTGGGTATTTGATGAAATGGAGCTAAAGAGCTGATTAGCTAGCCAAGTATCTACCATTGAAAATTCATCGATGATAATCAAATCACAGTCCAAATAATCATCCATGGCTTGATAGTCATTGTCGCCATTTAAACCAAGATGGCGGTGAATGGTTGCACTTGGAAGGCCGGTTAATTCGTTCATACGACGTGCCGCGCGGCCAGTTGGCGCAGCAAGAACAATTGGGATATCCTTTTTCTCTAAATCAATGCCATGTAAATCAGCATAAGCAGCAATCAGACCGTTAATAACGGTTGTTTTACCAGTTCCTGGTCCACCAGTTAGAATGAAAACTTTGCTTTGAAGCGCTTCTTTAATGGCATTTTTTTGGACAGCATCATAAGAAATGCCAAAGGTGTTTTCGATGTCTTCAATTTCTTCTTGTAAGTCTTGATCTGAAAACTGTTTAGTTAGTGGAGTGTCAAGGATACGTGTTAGATTTTTCTTGATACCAGCTTCGGCATAAAACAGTGTATTATCAAAGATTTTTGTACCGATGTTTTGCACCTTGTCTTCAGCGATAAGTGTTGATAATTCCTTAGCGACGGCAGCAGCATCTAGCTCAATTTGGCGGGCTTCTTCCAAAATGGTAATAGCATTTTCTAGTAAATCACGCGCCTCAACGTAAGTATCCCCATTTTCAACCGAGGTTTCAAATAAGCTGTGAACGAGTGCGGCACGAAAACGCTGCGGTGCATCGGCCTCAATGCCCAATTGTTCGGCGAGCTGGTCCGCAATTTTAAAGCCGATACCTTGAATATCTTCGACCAGTTGATAAGGATTTTCTTGGATAATCTCTAAACTTTCTTCCTTACAATGATTGAAAATGTCAATGGCTACGCGATTAGTTAAGCCGTATTCAGCGAGCTTTGAGAGAATTTGTTCAGTACCGTAGTTGAGTTTTAATTTGGCAACAAAATTGTCACGATTTTCTTTAGAGAGTCCAGAAATACTATCAAGCTTACTAGGGTCTTCTAGAATTTTATCAATTGTATCATCACCATAGAGTTGGACGATTTTTTCAGCTGTCTTTTTACCGATGCCTTTAAAGTGGTCACTTGAAAAGTACTTGATGAGTCCAGAAGATGTTGGTTTTGTTCGCTCGTATCGGGTTACTTTGAGCTGTTCACCATATTTTGGATGCTGGGTTAATTCTCCCCAGAAGGTGTAGTTTTCGCCTTCGATGACATCAGCGATGGTTCCTGTGACAATGATCTCAAAATCATCAAAGTCAGAATCGGTATCTGCGATTTCGAGTAATATGATTTTAAAGAAGTTACTGGCATTTTCAAAAATAATACGGTCAATAGTGCCAGAAAAGAAGTATTCCATAAGTCATCCTTACTTGATTGTTATAGTGGCTTTATTATATCATTCGCCAATGGGATAGACAAACATCGCATTAAAAAGACCTAACTCGTATGAGTTAAGTCTTCATTGAACTTAGTTGACGCCTCCAATTTTTGAGAGTGGCCAGAAGCGGAATTTGACTTCGCCAACGATAGCTGATTTTTTGAAGGAACCGACTTCACGGCTGTCTTTTGAAACGATGCGGTCATCTCCAAGCAAGAAATACTGATTTTTTGGAACTTTGACAGTAAACTCAGTACTGCCGTCTTTAGCAGTGGTGAAGGCATCAGAGCTTTCAGCTAGTTGTTGGAATAAGGTGTTGTAAGAGTAAATGTCTTGCAACTCATCATCTTCGAAAGCTTTTTGGTACTTGTCTAGGTAAGGTTCGTCTGTCTTTTTACCGTTGACGTAAAGAACATCGTCTTTATAGGTAATGGTATCACCTGGGAGTCCGATAACACGTTTAACGATTTCTTTAGTTTTGTTACCTTCTTTTTCTTTCGCTACAACAATATCAAAGCGATCAATTTTGGCAGTTCTTAGAACGATTAGGCGTTCACCATCAGCTAGTGTAGGGTCCATAGAGTGACCGTCAACACTCACAGGCTGGATAAGGAAAAGACGAACAAGACCAAGGGCGATGAAAAAGAGGATAAAAGGTCCCCATTCTTTGATGAATTGTTTCATAATTGGTTCCTCGATGTTATTTTTTTAATAAATTTTGTGCTTTTTGGGTGTTTGCAAAGTGGAGTTTTGCAGTGTGTTCTAAGCCAGGCATGCCGTAAGCTGCTAGGATTTGACTAGCTACTTTATCAGATTTGTTACCAGCACCACTTGGGAGTTTGTACTGTACTTCTTGGCTTAGTTTATCTAAATTTTCTAAGAAAAGGTTACGGGCGATAATGGAGCTAACTGCGACAGCTAAGTATTTTCCTTCAGCCTTTTCTTCTAAGGTTAAAGGATTGTCAAAGTGATTTACCTCGTTTTTGAGGTATTTTTCGTAATTTTGACGGCTAGTAAAAGCGTCAATCACGATTTTTTCAGGTTTTACACCATCTTGCAGTAGCAGATAAATAGCTTGATTGTGAAGTGCTACTTTTACAGAGACTGCATTATGCGTCTTGCCTTTTCCAACGACTTGGTTGTATTTTTGAGGGGACAATAGCAGAGCCTTATGCTTGATTTTCTCTTCTAAGATTGGGGCGATTTGGCGAATTTTGCTGTCTGTTAAATTCTTAGAATCATCGACACCAAGTTTCTTTAGAAGTGCATGGTCATCAGGAGTTACAAAACTAGCAACAACCGCTAAGCCACCAAAGTAAGAACCGTTGCCGACTTCATCTGAACCGATTAAAGGCATGGCTTGACCAGCCTTAGTATCTTGTGTGTCTTCTGACGCTTGATAGCCAAATTGGCTTGCGATTTCTTGTGCAGCATTTCCCTGAAAAACGACTTTATCAGAGGTGTACACAAGCACTGTGGCGCCATTTACTTTTGCGGCAAAAGTGACGTAGGGATTATTGTTTGTAACTTGTTTGCCAGCTAGTGTTTTAATGAGGTTTTGCAAGTCAATTTTCCCTAGTTTCATAACAATTGTATTCATAATTTTATTGTAACATAAAAAGATGACAAGGTGGCAAAATAGCCTGTTGAAACTGGGATTTTCACGCTTTCATTTTACGAAATGTTTATTTTAAGGTATAATGTCAAAGAGGTGACTATATGGAAAGCAAAAATCGTTATAAATTCGTCTTTGGAGAAAAGTCGCTCACATTGACAACAGATAAGGATAACCTCTTCATGGAGGAAGTTGAGCGTGTAGCCAAAGAAAAATATAATACAATCAAAGAAAAATTACCACAAGCTGATAATGAAACGATTGCTATTTTGATGGCTCTCAATTTGCTTTCAACTCAGCTTAGTCGTGAGATTGAAGTTGAAAAAATGGAAAAAGAATTGACGGCTCTCCGCTCTGAGGCGATTGACGATATCAAGGAGAAAGCCAGCAAATCTGATTCTGATGAGGAATAATATATGTTATCAGTTTTTATTTTGCTGATTTTAGCTTGGCATTTTTACATTGGCTATTCACGAGGTATTATTTTACAAGCTTACTATTTTGTAGCAAGTATTGTGTCATTAGTCGTGGCTAGCCGCTTTTATCAAGCATTATCTGAAGAGATTACTTTATGGATTCCTTATTCAAATGCAGGGCAAGGTGCCAGCATGAATTTCTTCACGGATGTTAATATTTTTGATTTAGATAGAGTTTATTATGCTGGGGTGGCTTTCATAGCTATTTATGTGGTTGTCTATGCGCTTTTTCGTTTACTGGGGATTGTTGTGCATTTATTGCCACTTCATCATTTTGATAATGTCAAGGTTAATTGTGTCAGTGGCGTTTTGGCGATTTTAGTAACACTGATATCTTGCAATCTCTTGTTGACATTACTTGCAACTGTTCCTATGTCAATGGTGCAGAATTTGCTATCAAGTAGTTGGTTAGCACGTCTAATTATTAATGATTTTCAGCCATTAGCGGGAATCATTAAGTCACTATGGGTGACAGCAATTTTAGGATAATGTAAGAGAGTCTGGGGTAGTTTATCTCAGACTTATTCAGTTTATATTTAAAGGAAAACACAAGTGCCAAATGGCGCTTGATGAGATGAGTTTTGGTATAATAGTGATATGAATAACAGAATTTTAGAACAGTTAGAATTTGATAAGGTCAAGCAACTTTTTGCTGGCTATTTACAAACTGAGCAAGGGCAGGAGGAATTACGTCAACTTTCTCCAATGACTGAATCAGATCGTATCTCACGTTCATTTGATGAAATGTCTGATATGGAGCAGATTTTCATTGAGCAACACGGATTTGGTCTTGGCAGTTTGCGTGATATTTCTGAAAGTATGCGTCGCTTAGAATTGGATGCTGATGTTAACGTTTCAGAGATTATTGATATTAAAAAAATCTTGCAAGTATCAGCAGAAGTTAAGCATTTCTATAACGATTTGGAAAATGTTAACTTGACGGCTTTAAATACTCTTTTTGAGAAAATTGAGCTTTTGCCAAGTCTGCAAGGAAGTTTACAAGCCATTAACGATGGTGGATTTATTGAGAATTTTGCAAGTCATGAATTAGACCGTATTCGTCGTCAAATCAATCATGATGAAAGCAGAGTTCGTCAAGTCTTGCAGGATATCTTGAAAAAGCAAGCTGACCATTTGACAGAGACTTTGATTGCTAGTCGTAATGGTCGAGCAGTTTTACCTGTGAAAAATAGCTACCGCAACCGTATCTCAGGGGTTGTGCATGATATTTCAGCATCAGGAAGCACCGTTTATATTGAGCCACGTGCAGTGGTGCAACTAAATGAAGAAATCACACAATTACGCGCAGATGAACGCCATGAAATGGCTCGTATTTTACGCGAATTGTCAAATATGCTTCGCCCTCATACTAATATTATTCGAAATAATGCTTGGGTTTTGGGACATTTGGATTTTGTGCATGCAAAATTTCTCTTCATGCAAGAAAACAAAGCAGTTGTCCCACAGTTATCCACAGATAAGACTGTGCAACTCTTGCAAGCTCGTCACCCGCTGTTGACAAATCCAGTCGCAAATGACTTGCATTTCTTAGATGAATTGACAGTTATCGTTATCACTGGTCCAAATACCGGTGGTAAAACCGTCATGTTGAAAACTTTGGGATTGGCACAATTAATGGCGCAATCTGGTCTACCAATTCTTGCTGATAAAGGTAGTAAAGTGGCTGTTTTTAATGAGATTTTTGCTGACATCGGTGATGAACAATCTATCGAGCAAAGCCTGTCAACATTCTCAAGCCATATGACAAATATTGTGGATATCTTGGCAGCTGCTGATAAAGATAGCTTGGTCCTTGTGGATGAATTGGGGGCAGGAACTGACCCACAAGAAGGGGCAAGTCTTGCCATTTCTATCTTGGAACATTTGCGTTTGATGCAAGTCAAAACCATGGCGACAACCCATTATCCTGAGTTAAAAGCTTACGGTATCGAGACAGAGTTTGTTGAAAATGCCAGCATGGAATTTGACACAGAGACTTTGAGCCCGACTTATCATTTCATGCAAGGTGTGCCAGGACGCTCAAATGCTTTTGAAATCGCTCGTCGATTAGGTCTTGCAGAAGTGATTGTCAATGAAGCAGAGCGTTTGATGGATTCTGATACGGATGTTAACCGCATCATCGAACGTTTGGAAGAGCAAACGCACGAAAGCCGCAAACGTCTTGACCACATCAAAGAAGTGGAACAAGATAACCTCAAATTCAACCGTGCAGTCAAGAAACTTTATAACGAATTCTCACACGCCAAAGATAAAGAACTTGAAAAAGCTTCTGACAAGGCACAAGAAATTGTGGATAAAGCCATGGCTGAAAGTGAAGAAATCCTCAAAAATCTTCATCACAAAGCTGGCCTTAAACCGCACGAAGTGATCGAAGCTAAAAGCCAGTTGAAAAAATTAGCGCCTGAAGTTGATTTATCGAAAAATAAAGTTCTTAAGAAAGCCAAGAAATTGCGTGCACCGCGCGTGGGTGATGATATTATCGTCACAGCTTATGGTCAACGCGGAACCTTGATTAACCAAACGAAAAACGGTAAATGGGAAGTGCAAGTTGGTCTCATTAAGATGATGCTTAAAGAAGACGAATTTAGCCTTGTCAAAGTTCAAGAAGAAGCGCAAAAACCTAAGAAAAAACAAGTCCATGTGGTTAAGAAAAGCAAGAAATCTGCTGGACCACGTGCCCGACTTGACCTTCGTGGTAAACGTTACGAAGAAGCCATGCAAGAATTGGATGAATTTATCGATCAAGCCTTGCTCAATAACATAGCTCAAGTTGATATCATTCACGGTATCGGAACAGGTGTTATCCGTGAAGGGGTCACAAAATACCTTAGCCGCAACAAACATGTCAAATCATTCGGCTACGCCCCACAAAATGCAGGTGGTAGCGGTTGTACTATTGCAAATCTAGGGTAAAAAAACTGTCCACTGGACAGTTTTTTTCTGTGAATAGACAAATACCTGCAATTTTGCAGGTTTTTTAAATGTAGAAAATGCAAATAAATTTATTTTTGTCCAAGCAGGATCATTTGGTCAATCGCATGACGAGCACCTTTGATAGTGTCTTCGTCAAGCTCAATCTCTTCACCTGCTCGTCCAAGTAAACAGTTGTAAATATCAGCTAGAGTTGTCATTTTCATGTTGTGACAAACACATTCAGTTGATAGAAGATAGAAGCGTTTATCAGGGCATTCAAATTGTAAGTGTTCAACAATGCTGCTTTCAGTACCAATGACAAATTCTTTATCACTGCTATTTTTAGCGTAAGCCATGATTTCTGTTGTGCTTCCAGCAAAATCAGCTAACTCAGTAACTTCAGCTAGGCATTCTGGGTGAACCAGTACTTTAGCATTTGGATGTTCTTTACGCGCACGAATGACATCACGTTTACGCATGCGCATATGCGTTGGACAGCCACCTTTGAAAAACTCAAATTGCTTATCAGGACATTGCTTAGCGACCCATTGTCCAAGATTGCGGTCTGGAACAAAAAGAATCTTGTCGTTATCAATGTTGTTGATAATTTTGACAGCTGAAGAAGAGGTAACGCAGACATCGACCATTGTTTTCACTTCTGAAGTGGTGTTGATGTAAGCAACGGTAGCGTAGTCTGGGTGAGCATCTTTTAGCCATGTAACGATTTTTTTATCAATTTGCGCAGCCATTGGGCAACCAGCCATTGGGTTGGCTAGAAGAGCTGTTTTTTCAGGTGATAAAACTTTAACGGTTTCTGCCATAAAGCGCACCCCACACATCATGATGGTATCTTGTGGTGCTTTGGCAGCATATTTACTTAAAGCAAAAGAATCGCCTACAAAATCGGCAACTTCCCAAATGTCGTGACTTTGGTAGGCGTGTGCTAAAATACAAACCCCTTTTTCTTTTTTGAGACGTAAAATTTCGTCTTGCATCTCTCTTGTATTCATTATATGTTTATGGGATCCTCCTAGATTGTCTTAGTTATATATTATAGTACCGAGTCAAGAAGGTGTCAAGACACCTGTAAATAAATTTTAGTTAGGTGTCTTGTCAGGTGTCTTGATTGGTGGTAAAATATGTTCTAAGTCGTATGATTTTAATTGATAAGAGTTGATTGAAAAAGTTCCTAAAGACTGATTTAAGTAAGCCTCGCATTGATATCATACAGAAAATGAGAAGCTTATGCTTAAGTTAGTTGATGATGGTATTCTAGGAATTCTTTTTTTATCTGACTCGCCAAATGGATTGTTTAATTAACAATCGTTAAAAAAGAAGGTTTGTATGAAAACAAATGTACTTATTGTCGGTAGTGGTTGTTCAGGACTTTATACAGCCCTGAATTTGCCACAAGAACTTCACATTACTATTATCTCTAAAGATACATTAGAACACAGTGATTCATTCTTAGCCCAAGGTGGTATTTGTATGCTAAAAGATGAATCGGATTATGATTCATTTTTTGAAGATACTTTGCGTGCTGGTCACTACAAAAATAACAAAATTTCTGTTGATTTGATGATTAAGTCATCACCTGATGTTATCAAAGATTTGATTGGTTATGGTGTTGATTTTCAACGTGATGAAAATGGTAACCTTGCTTTCACTCGTGAAGGTGCTCACTCTGATAAACGTATTCTTTTTTACCAAGATACTACAGGTAAAGAAATTACTAGTCGACTTTTAGCTGCTGTTAAGAAATTGCCAAACGTTACTTTGATGGAACACACTTGTCTTCTTGATATCATGGAAGAAGATAACCGTTGTTATGGTGGTGTGGCCCGTCTTGAAAATGGTGATTTAGAAAAAATCACAGCTGATGTGACTGTTCTTGCTAGTGGTGGTGTCGGTGGTTTGTACAAAAATAGTACCAACTTTAAGCATTTGACTGGTGATGCGCTAGCTATTTCCCTAAAACATAATATTGAGCTTAAGGACATGTCTTATGTACAAATTCACCCAACAACCCTTTACAAAGAAAATCCAAAAGAACGTTCATTCTTGATTTCTGAGTCCGTTCGTGGTGAAGGAGCTCTTCTTTACGATAAAAATATGAATCGTTTCGTCGATGAATTGCAGCCGCGTGATGTGGTAGCGCAAGCCATTTTAAAACAAATGGAAAAAGATGGGACAGACCACGTCTGGGAAGATTTGCGTACCATTCCGAAAAAAGAATTGGAAGAACATTTTCCAAATATCTTGGCACACTGTCGTGAGGCTGGTTATGATCCATTTACAGAATGTATTCCAGTTGTGCCAGCACAGCATTATTTCATGGGCGGTATCAAGGTTAACTATCATAGTAAGACAAGTATGGACTTTCTTTATGCTGTTGGTGAAACAGCTTGTAATGGGGTTCACGGTCAAAACCGTCTAGCAAGTAATTCTCTTCTTGAAAGTCTTGTTTTTGCAAAACGCGCAGCTAAGGACTTGGTTGCTAAGTATGAGAGCGTGGTAGAACTTCCAACAACTCTAGCTGAGCTTGATTTACTGGATTGCCAAGACAATGATATCTTGGCAGATGATTATAAAAAATTAGTTGTTGAAAAATTAACAGAAGAAAAGCAACTGGAAACTGTTATTGGTTAATGGTTGCAAGATATGAGAAAGGATAATGATGTTAGATCCAATTACCCTAAAATTAAATGTCGACCCACTTATTTTGAACGCTCTTTCTGAAGACATCAATAACGAAGATGTGTCAACAAACAGTGTGATGCCTGAAAATGTGGCTGGACAAGTTGACTTGATTTGTAAAGAAGACGGAATCATCTGTGGTTTACCTGTTTTCGAGCGTGTCTTTTATTTACTTGACCCAAGTACTCAATTTGACGTTTTGGTGAAAGATGGTGATGCTGTTAAGGCAGGACAAAAGCTTGGCACAGTCTATGGTGACATTCGCGTGCTTCTTTCAGGAGAACGTACAGCACTGAATTATTTGCAACGCATGAGTGGGATTGCCACTTACACCCGTGAAATGGCTGAGCTTCTAAAAGACAGTCCGATCACGCTTCTTGATTCACGTAAGACCACACCTAATAACCGTGTTTTTGAAAAATACGCTGTTAAAATCGGTGGCGGTAAAAACCATCGTTATAACTTATCAGACGGTGTTCTTTTGAAAGATAATCACATCGGTGCAGCTGGTGGTGTTAAAGAAGCCGTTCTTGCTGCTAAAGCTTACGCTCCCTCTGTCCGTAAAATCGAAATCGAAGTGGAAACACTTGGTATGGTTAAAGAGGCGGTCGAAGCTGGAGCTGATATCATTATGCTTGATAATATGGAACACGATGTTATGAAAGAAGCGATAGCTTTGATTGATGGCAGAGCTGAAATCGAAATTTCAGGAAATGTCACTCGAGAAAATCTTGCTTCTTACGCAGATTTGGCAGTTCAATACGTGTCAAGCGGAGCGATTACGCATTCAGCGAAGATTCTGGATTTATCGCTTAAAAATTTGCATCCTGTTGAAAACTAAGTGGAAAATCTTTTGAAGAAATGATAAAAAAATCCCCAGCTCGACTGAGTTGGGGATTTGATGTTGATAACTAAAAAAGAAAAAGTAATAATCCACAGATGATGCCAATAAGATAACCAGCTGCAACATCATGCGGGTAGTGAACTCCACCAATGACACGGCAAATAGCGATGACTAGCGATAAAACAAGGAAAAGAATTCCTAAAATCGGATTTAGTCGCAAAACAGCCATGCTGATAATCGTTGCTGAAAAGACGTGGCGACTTGGCATGGATTGCCCTTGGGTATCTTTTTGGATGAGGGGATTAATCTGCCAAGCCTCGTAAGGACGTGGTACGTTAATCATCTTTCGCATCAAGGATACAAGGATAAACGACACTCCGGGGATAAAGATAGCTGGGATAAGTTGGCTTTGCTGTTTGAGAAAAAGGTAAATAAGCAGTAGCGGATAGACCAGATACATGACCGCTGTTAATAGTCTGTTGATAAGTCTCAAACTGTGAACAGCGCGTGGATTTTTTCGGATTGGGTCAGTTATTTTGGCATAAAAATCAGCGTAATTTTTCATAGGATTCCTCTGAGTAATGATAATTTTATTATAGCACATGAGCTAGAATAGGGGGAAAATGATAATTTTTCCAAAAAAAGAAAATTCCGTAGCAATTAGTTGTCAAAATGGTAAATTTCCCGTAAAATAGGCTCATAAGCTAATAGAAAAGGAAAAAGAACTTTGAGATGCTTGGTTGATTCGTATCCGTTTTTTATTGAAAAAACAAGTCAGCCCATCTGGGAGTTCAAGGTAATTATATTATGGCACACAATATTACTGATGCTACATTTGAAGCAGAAACTAATGAAGGTCTTGTCCTTGTTGACTTTTGGGCAACATGGTGTGGTCCATGTATGATGCAAGCTCCAATCTTGGAACAATTATCAGAAGAAATGGACGAAGACGAACTTAAAATCGTTAAAATCGATGTTGACGAAAATCCAGAAACAGCTCAAAAATTTGGTATCATGTCAATTCCAACATTACTTTTCAAAAAAGATGGTGAAGTTGTGAAACAAGTTGCTGGTGTTCACACTAAAGACCAAATCAAAGCAATCGTTGCTGAATTGAGCTAATCAAGCATTTATAGATGATAAACTCCTGAAATTTTTCGGGAGTTTTTTGGTGTTAGAAATAGTATAATGGTAAAAAAGCTAAAGAAAAGGATTTTAGGAGGACGTGAGATGAATTTCTATAATTTAGATTACATTACGCAGCATCAGTCTTTTAATCTGGTTTTGAGATCTGTGATTTTGATTGTCTTGCTTGCTATTGTGATGCTGACAAGTCTGCACTACATGCGAAATAGGCTGAAGACGCGTCTTCGGGATATTAGTATTGGTATCGTGGTGTTGATGTTCATTCTTCTGGGGATTCAAGTTGAAGATTACATGCAAAATAACCATGATTTTTCGCAGTCACAAGTTCTTGTCAAATTCATCAAAAGTGTGGCTACGGATAAGGATTTAAAACCTGAGGATGTCTTAGTCAATTCAACAACTTTAAAAGATGGTATCATCGTTCGTTATAATAAGGAAGACTACACTGTTCATCTGAATGATGATAATAATTCTTATACACTTGAGCGCACACACGTGATTGACCACCGTGTTTACGTTAATGGAGGAAAGTAGCCGATGAATATGTACGTGTTGATAAGTATTAAATTTTTTCTAGGAATTTTAGCGACGATTTTACAGATTAACGTTCTCGGAAAATATGAATTTTCAGCAAACACACCGTTAAATCAGATTCAAAACTTTGTCCTTGGTGGCATTATCGGTGGTGTGATTTACAACAGTTCGATTTCCATTTCGACCTTTTTGATTATTTTGTTGATTTGGTCTTTGGTGGTTATTATCGTAAAACTTTTGATTAACAATAAATACATTAAATCCCTTGTTGTGGGAAATCCAGTGATTTTGATCAAAGACGGCAAAGTGAATGTGGAAAATTGTGCACAACTAGGTGTTACAGCAGACCAGCTGATGCTCCATTTGAGAATGGAAGGTTTGAATTCGACCCAAGATGTCAAGAGTGCCATTATGGAGCCAAATGGCAAGCTAACGATTCTAGATAAAAATTCGGAAAATCCGAGATTCCTACTGATTAGTAATGGTCGCATTAATTATGATGTCTTAGAATTAATCAATCAGGATGAAGAGTGGCTGCTAGAAAAACTTAAGGAACAAAATATTGATAACCCTAGAGAAATCTTTTTAGCTGAATACTTAAATAGAAAATTGTACCTGGTTCCCTATTCAGAAAAATAAAATTGATAAAATCACCAGATTTTCTAGTGTTTTTTCTTTTCTTTTTCGAATAAATAAGTAGGAGGAAAAGAGATGCGACTTGTAACGATTTTTGGCTTGTTATTGCTAGCCTTTTTATTTCATTGTGGGGATGCTAAAGCTGAAACGGCAGATAATATTCAATTTGTAAGTCTTGATGAGGTCAAGGGGAAAATGGTAGCTAAAGAGGATTTTTATTTGTTGATTGGTCGACTTGATAATGTTGATACTCAAAATGCTTTAGACAGACTCAGTCAAATTGATCAAGTGATTTATTGCCTTGATACCAAAGATATTGATTATGTTGCTTACAAAAAATTTGCCAAGAAATACAATATCAGAACCATGACACACTTAGCGCATTTTCGTGGAAAGTATCAGTTTGCAGTAGCTAATGTCCTAACAGCTGACCTAGCAGGATTTTTCGCAGTTTGAGGTTAAAGTTTTTCTGAGTTAAGTTTTCTATAAGAAAAAATTCAGCTTTACTTAAGCTAGTCTGGCTATACTATAGTCAATCCTAAATAAACTTTCTTTTTCATAGTTGTAGCAGCTGTTGACATAAAGTAGCTGTTGCGAATCTCCTAGAAATTCCAGATTTTAAATCTGGAATTTTTTGTATGTAAAAGGATTTGATGTTTTTTTCTAAGCTGTTAAAAGATTGTGAATAACGAAAAAAGCACCCTTAGTCTTGGCGGATAGGGTGCTTTTCTTATGCCTAGAAGATTAATTCTAAACATTCTCCTTATTGTTGACTGCATTATAGCATGAACTAACTTTTATTGTCAAAGAAACATGTTTTGGTGGTATTTATTTTTTCAATTTAATCAAGATATTCATTGATAGCTGTATCAGTTGCGATACGTCCAAATGTGAAGATGTTTGTTAATGAGTTACCACCGAGATGTTTACCTGCGTGAAGACCACCTGCGACTTCACTAGCGGCAAAGAGTTCTTTAATAACTTTGCCATCTTCGTTAATAATATGATCATGTGTATCGATTTTCCAACCACCCATGGTGTGGTGTGTGGCTGGTTTACGTGGTGTCGCGTAAAATGGTGCTTTTTCGACTTTAAGGTCAAAGGCACCTTTATCAAATTCAGGGTCATGCCCAGTGTTAACGTAAGAATTGTAATTGGTGATTGTTTCTACCAAAGTAGCTGGGTCAATGTTGATTTGCTCAGCCAATTCTTCCAAGGTATCAGCCTTAAAGAGGGTACCTGCTTCAACTTGAGCATCAATTTTTTCTTGACTGGTATTGTAGGCTGTTTCTTTGATATTTTCATCGGCGATAAGATAGAAGAGACCTCCGTTGTCAATAGCCGCTTGTGATAATTGGTCACAGCTACCGTATTCATCGACAAAACGTTTACCTTTGGTGTTGATCATGATAAAGTTTGCTGGAGGCACTTGAAGACCGGTGAAAAGTGCACCAGTCACTGGGTCAGATACTGCCATCATTTGGCTAAAGCCCATACCGACAAGGTCGGCGCCGACAGATTGACCAAGTAAAATACCGTCCCTAGTTGCAGCAGGCGTATTTGGAGTGGCAATATTATCATCAATTTCTGACCAGTAAGTGTTGTATTTTTGAAGCATTTTAGTATTGGCTGCGAATCCACCTGTTGTTAAAATCACATCTTTACCATTGACGGTAATAGTTTGTCCATTGCGTCCGCTACCTTTGACACCTGTGATGATACCATCGGTCACAACGCGTTCTTTAACTTGGGTATCTGTTAGAATAATACCGCCATTTTCAAAACGAAATCTTTCAAGACAGCGATATAAGTAACTCCCATCGAAACTTTTGGTTTATGACCACGACGCCAAATAGCACCAACTGGCATAGTTACTTCATCGCGTAAGAATTCAACACCGATATTTTCAAGCCAACGAACAGATTCAAGAGCACGTTCTGTTAAGACGCTAATGAGTTCGTAGTTTCCGTGAATTTCGTGACCTTTGAGGTCTTTGCGTTTACCACCAAGATAAGTTTGGATACGATAGAGAAGTTTTGAGTCAAAGAGGTAAGTTGGGTCTTTGAGGTATTCTTCAATTTCGGTCTTAAGAGAACGGAAATCAGACAAGAATTCAGGATCGATAGTTGATTCATCAATGTCGTGAAGTTCTTGTAAATTATACGCTTCACCAGGATTAGCAGGAAATGTATATTGCCAAGCAGGGTTAGGATCATTCATTGGCCCACCAGCACGAACAGTGTTTCCGCCGACAGCTGGGAATTTTTCAACAAGAATGACTTTTTTCCAGCTTGAAGGGCACGTGCAGCTGCAGTAAGTCCAGCACCACCACCGCCGACAATGACAAGGTCAGTGTCATAAGTCTTATCTTCTTTGTCTAGAGCTGATGGTGCTTTTGGACGTGAACGAAGAGCATCGGGATTAGCACCAGCTTGACGAACCGCACGCGCGACTCCATTTAGAACACCTTTTGAAGTGACTGAAGCTCCAGAAATGGCATCGACATTCAAAGTTTGCCCTTCGATGATTTCATCTGGAATACGAGTGAAGACCACGTCAGCAATACCACCAGTTTCACCAGAAGAATCAATATCTATAGCTTCAATGCGATCCTCTGACAAAGTCACAGACATCGGTAAATCACCATTGTGACCGACAGTAGTGACATGATAAGTACCGGGTTCAAATCGTACGTCTTCAGGTTGGTTGAGCTGATTAGCAATATTGGCAAAGTGAATAAAGCGGAAGAAGCAAGATTCTAAGAAATCAATGGTTCCTTGGTCTTTGAGGTCGCCATTTTCATCAAAGGCATGTTGGACACGCCCAAGTAAAAATTCACTACCAGGCATGACAACGGCATTAACGCCTGAGGCGTCCAAAATTTGATGCAGGTGAAGTTGTGCGCGTGATGTTCCTAGTGCTCCAAGAGAAGCTCCCACGATCATGGTTGGTTTATTGATTAGCGCGCGACTTGTGCAGGCAATCCATTCAAGAGCAGAAGATAGTGGTGCTGGAATGGTATGGTCATACTTAGGTGTAGCGATGATAACCCCCGTCTACGCTAGCAATTTTTTGAGCAAAGACAGCAACAACAGCAGGAGCAATCTTATCCTCAGGTTCATTGAAGGCAGGCAAATCCTTGATTTCAAGCAGCTCAATGTCGGCCACATCAGCAAAATGCTTAGCCATAAATTTCAACAACTTACGGTTTGTTGAACGAGTTGAATTTGTCCCAACAATAGCAACTAATTACATATAGTCAACTCTTTTTACACAAATAATTACCTTTATCATACTCCTTTTTCAAAATAATTGAAAACGTTTTTGTTATAAGAGAGGAAAGTATCATTTTTTAAGAATATAGTATGACAAGAAAAAAAGCCCTGAAACATCAGGGCTCTTACTTGAGGATACGTTTTTAATATCCGTAAACGATTCATCTTGAGATATTATCATTAGGAATGGCTATATTATAGAAAGCTTTGCTTAAATTGGTCTTAATCAATTTTCTTAAGATATTCTGCTAGCATCTTCTTCTGTGGTGTAGCCATGGGATAATCTTGAAGTTGGTCTTGTGAGACCCAGCGGAGTTCTTTACTTGTAGTTACTTTGTTTGAATTCACTAATCCTTCAAGAAGTTCAATAGTCCATTTTTGGTGGCTAAAGGTGTGCTTGACTAGGTTAAATTCTCGCTTAGTCCAGTCAGGAGCGACTTGATAATTTCTTTCGAAAAGTGCTTTTTGTGAGACGGTTTGAAGGGAAGTGGTATATTTTTCAAACAAATCTAGCTGCTGTCCGATAAAGTCTATTTCCACGATTGGAAATGACCAGAAGCCGCCAAGCAAGCGCCCATCAAGATTTTTTTCTAATAAGAAATCACCTTTGCTATTTCGAATGACAAAAGCTTGAAGTTGTAGCGGCTTGGGCTTTTTCTTAGGAAGTTTAATCGGATATTTATCGTAAGTCCCGTGTAAATAAGCTGCACTGAAAAAGCGAATCGGAGACTCATCTGGACGAGGATTCTTGGCTGATTCGATATCAGTCCCCAGATCCATCAGTGCTTGGTTGAAGTCTCCAGGGCGCTCTGGGTCAATCAAAATTTCCATAATCGCTTGAAAAATTTTGCGGTTTTTGGGGTCACCAATATCATAATTGACTTCAAAAAGGCGCGCCATCACGCGCATGACATTCCCATCAACAGCAGGTTCAGGCAAACCGAAGGCAATACTTGCGATAGCACCAGCCGTATAAGGGCCAATTCCTTTTAAAGAAAGAATATCCTTGTGATTATCAGGAAAGACACCATCAAATTTTTCCATGATTTCCTGAGCAGCTTTTTGCATATTGCGTACGCGAGAGTAGTAACCTAGTCCTTCCCAAGCTTTTAGCAATTTCTCTTCAGGAGCATTGGCTAAATCTTCAATCGTTGGGAACCATTCTAAGAAGCGTTCATAATAGGGGATTACCGTAACCACTTGTGTCTGTTGCAGCATAATTTCAGAAATCCATATAAAGTAAGGATTCTTAGTTCTGCGCCAAGGCAGGTCGCGTTTTTCATTATCATACCAATTGAGCAGGGTACGGCGAAAAGAAGCGATTTTTTCATCGTCCCACATCTTAATCCCATAATCAGTTAAATTAATCATGTTTCCATTTTAGCAAAGTTCATATCTTAAGGGTAATAAAAGTTCTTGGAAAAAAATTTTTAATAAAAAGCACATATCTCTTGGCAAAAGGTAAGCGGATACATTATAATAAAAGTGTAAAGAAGGATGACAGAAGAAACGGAATAAGGAGGTAACAATTCTTATGATGAAGCCACATGTTGCCCGGTATAAAAATGGTGATAAAGTCTCTAGTCGGAGTTAAGTAGGCACAGTTAACTTTACGTTATGGAGGTGGCGCTTATGTTGAAATTAAACTTAGGACACTATAAAAATGGTGATTAGTCACTTTGATTAGCCATAAAGATTTATACCTCAAATCTCAAAAAAATTGTAACAAAAGAAACATCGGAGGAACGTCTTATGTTGATGATGAATGTAGGTCGTTACAAAAATGGAGACTAACAACTAGTTGAATTTAGGTCAATGAAGGAGTGATGTCACATTTTAGATGAAGATATTAATTGGAAGTGAACGATTAGAAATAGCTAGCGCAAGAAATAATACCGGTTGATTTTGTTGCTAGTAACAGTAGTAATCGAAAGGGCTTCTAATCATATTGCTTCCATGTTTGAAAAAAAGCTTTTAATTTTTTAATGAAAGTTGTAATAGATGTGAAAGCAATCAATGTAGGCCGTTACAAAAATGGAGACTCAAAAAAGATATGGCGACGAGTCAATCGCCCTATCAAAAAAACAGAAAAAATTTGATTATTATCGTTGTTATGTGAGTATTTTCAATTAATGGAGGTATCTTATGAACGTAGCAAGATATAAAAATGGTGATACTTTAGCTAGTTGCATAAAATAGCTAAAGGAGTGATACCAATGTAAAAAAGTAGTGACTAAAAAACTCATGGAGGTAAAAAAACTCGTGGAGGTATATGTACAATGCTGAAAATGAATTTAAATCGCTATAAAAACGGAGATAATAATCTAACAGCCTAACTCCTTATGAGAATGGTATGTTAGATAACATATGAAAAAATTTTTTGAAGCTGAGATAAAAATTCTCAGCTTCTTTTTTGTATTCATAAGAAATTTTTTCATAAAACCAAAAATGCCGAAATTTTTTAATAAAATCTACAGAAAATAATTAAAAAATAAAGGTCAAAAGTACTAAAATGAGATTAAAGAAGAACGCTTAATAATAAGAAGAATCGAGGCGATTTATGTGAGTAGAAGTAATTTTCGAAGATTAAAACGTATCGAACTATATGAAATCATGCTAGCGCAGAGTAAAGAAATCGACCGATTAAGAGATGAATTGGCAAAAGCCAATGAAAAATTAGAAAATCAAGAGATAAAACTAGCCAACGCTGGTTCTATCGCAGAAGCTTCCCTTAGTTTGACAAAGGCTTTTGAAGAAAGCCAAAGAGCAGCAGACTTGTACTTTAAGAATGTCAAACAAATGAATGGAGAAGCGGAGTATGAAAAAGGATAACGAAATTACTCTTCCCACAACCAGTGAGATTGAAGAGTTATATAAAAAAGCGAAATACCGTAAACTTTTTACCGAGAAGATAAGAAGCACGGTTTTTATGTTAATTGTAGTAGTCGCCTTTGCGATTTTGGTAGCTATGCTTTACCTTCCAACCCTCAGGATCTATGGGAAATCCATGAAGGGGATGCTAGAAAGCGGGGATATCGTATTAGCTGTTAAGAGTAATCACTTTAAGATAGGAGACATCGTCGCGTTTTATAATAATAATATCTTAGTTAAACGTGTCATTGCTGAATCTGGCGACTGGGTCAACATCACAAAAGATGGTACGGTTTACGTCAATGACAAGAAAATAAATGAACCCTACATCGAGAACAAGGCTTATGGTGAGATAACCATCAAGTTCCCTTACTAAGTTCCAGAAGATCGTATCTTTGTTTTAGGAGATAACCGTAAAGTTTCTATTGACTCGCGAAATGCTTCTGTCGGTGCGGTTTCGGATGAACAATTAGTTGGTAAACTAATTGTTAGAATCTGGTCTTTATCAGATATTGGAACTCTAAATTAAAAGTATTATCGAAGCTTATTCACTGTGTTTTAGGATGGGAGGAAAGTGAGAGCCGATGGGAAATTTTTTTAGAAAAAGTAATTTAATTAAAAAGCATAAAAAACTTGCGACTTTCCTTGCAGTAATGGTAGCTCTGGTAACGACATACCTTCTAATCTTGCCTGCTATCACATTAGATATGGAAAGAGCTAGAGAAGAACCTGGTGTTGAAGTAGAACAAAGTAGTCAATTGCCACCAAGCCTTCCAGCTCTGGGAGATTCTGATAGCAATCTAGGCTCTGCAACTGAAAGTTCACAAGAAGCAGATACTTCTCAGACAGAATCAACTGAGAATGACTTAATTACACTGGCAACAACATTAACAGCAACTAATCAAGATTATATGATTACAGCTGATGTTAATGCGGATGCGCAATTGCCTAAAGATACAAGCTTGACTGTTAAAGAAATCAAAACTGATGATGAAGCTTATCAATCAAATTATGAAAAAGTCAAAAACTCTTTAACAGAAAAGACGATTGATAGTGTCCTTTTCTATGACATTACTTTTGAATCAAAAGGTGAAAAAGTTGAACCAAAAGCTGACGTTAAGGTGACAATCATACCGAAAGAAGCTATGGATGCCAAAGATAACTTTGATGTTTTACATTTTCCTGATGATGGTTCACAAGAAAATATTTCGCAAAAAGATGTTAAAGAAATCGATCATAAGATTACATCAGTTTCTTTTGATAATAGTCAATTTTCAGCTTATGCCTTGGTAACATCAAGCAATCTTTCTGAGTCAAAAGCAAATCTTAATAAAGTTGGTGGTCCGAGATCAACAACTACTCATAATATAACCTTCAAGTACACTGATAATGCAGGTGTTGAACATGAAATGGTAACCGCACAAATTGTCGATGGAGGAACAATTTCAGTCTTCCCAATCAAGATTATCTGACTTTAGTGACATGTACACCTTATGGGATAAATACCCAACGTCTACTGGTACGCGGGCATCGCATTCCAAATGCTGATGGTGAAGATAAGACCACTTCCGATGCCATGCAGCTCAATGCGTTATATATTGCACCGTTTATCGGTATTCCAATCTGCCTTGCTATTGTTATCTATATCTTTGTTATAACAAGTAGCAGGTACCTCAAACGTCATGGTGACCTAGTTGGTAAATACCTCAGTCAAAAGGGACTTAAACGACCGCAAATGAACTCTAAAAACTACCAAGAAACGATTAATCAATTAAAAATAATTTTTAAGGATAATTAAAAAAGATTGAAGATGATCGATAAGCTCATCTTTTTTTGTTACGCTTTCACAAATTTTTTGTTAAGTCAATTTGAAGTTTATATTAAAAGTTAAATACAAGACTTAATTTTGCAACAATTCATAAAATTTATGCTATAATTGGAGTTATAGTAGCGAAAAGCGAGGTAAGGATATGTGGGTTGTTAGGAAGATGTACTGGCGCAGTGGTCAACAGTATGTTCAAGCACAAAAGATTTTTGAAAGTCGCGAAGAAGCAAATGCTTTTAGAAAAGAATTAGATTTTGCAACGGAGATTTATGAGACAAACTTAGCCGTTTCTAATAAAGGCGATTTTTAAGCAAAGAAGCAGAGCACACCTGCTTTTTTGTTTTGGGGAAAATAAAATGGTAAAAAATTTAGGAGCCAAATTTCAAGTTCAAATTAGCCAGTCTGTAAAAACTTTTTAGGAGATTTATAATTGAATAGTTTCTTTGGATAGTTGTTAATCCAGTTTTCAATAAATGCGACTTGTTGTTGAGTCGCATTTTTGCTTCCCTTAGGCAACCAACGCCGGATGAGTCTATTATGATTCTCATTAGTACCACGCTCCCAAGAAGAATACGGGTGAGCATAATAGATATGAGTAGGGTCAAAAACTTCCGCTAAACGACTGAACTCAGCCCCGTTATCAGCTGTGATAGAATTCATTTGATAATCCTTGAGGATTGCTTTCAGAGCTTGATTGACTGAAACCGCGGACTTATCGGGAATGACTCGAATGATTTGATAACGACTCTTTCTATCGGTTAGAGTCAACAGACACTCGTTTTTTGCCCGTGTTTGAATAACCGTATCAATTTCAAAATCACCGATATTCTCACGCTTATTAATGCTTTCTGGTCGTTCCTCAATAGACTTTCCAGCTGGCTTAAAATGGGGACTAGCATGCTTTTTCTTAGCTTTCTCTTGTCGAGGATAAAGCATATCAGCCTTGGTCAATCCTAAGTGTCCATGATAAATCCAGTAGTAAATGGTGGAGATGGGAACAGGTATCCCTTTTGACTTTACCATCATCTCGGGAGAGTATTTCTGTTCGATGTAGTGAGTTATCTTTTCTTTGAGTCCCTTGGTTAGGGAGGCTTGTTTAACAGAACGTTTGCGATTGTTTTGATAGGCTTTTTGAGCAAAATCAGCTGAGTAGATCACTTCAAATTTTCCTTTACGCACTTGTTGTCTAACCTGACCACGTTTGACCTCGTTGTTAATGGTTTGAGGAGCTTTAGCTAATCTCCTAGCGATTTCACGATTTGAGAGCCCTTCTTGAAGCCAACGTTCAATCATTCTACGTTCAGTTAGTGTTAAATGTTTACTTTTTGGTGTATAATAGTTTTGCATCTCAGAGTCTTTCTAATTGTTGTTGTGGTGATTACAATTATATCTCTCTGAGATGTTTTTTGATACCCTTAGGTGGCTAACTTCATTTTAGAACTTTCCAAAAAATTTAGGATAAAAACACTTTCTTTTCCGTATATATCTTGCGCAATTTCTGAAGCTATAGTATAATAGTTTATTGTGAGTATACCTCACTTACTCGTGATTTCGGTCACGGGTCATTAGACCAAAAGGAGGAAAAATATCAATGGCTAAATACGAAATTCTTTACATTATTCGTCCAAACATTGAAGAAGAAGCTAAAAACGCTTTGGTAGCACGCTTTGACTCTATCTTGACTGACAATGGTGCAACTGTTGTTGAATCAAAAGACTGGGAAAAACGTCGTCTTGCATATGAAATCAAAGATTTCCGTGAAGGACTTTACCACGTTGTTAACGTTGAAGCAGAAGATGCTGTAGCTCTTAACGAGTTCGACCGTCTTTCAAAAATCAACGGTGACATTCTTCGTCACATGATCGTTAAACTTGACGCGTAAGAAGGTATTTTATGATTAATAATGTAGTACTTGTCGGTCGCATGACCCGCGATGCAGAACTCCGTTACACACCATCTAATCAAGCAGTTGCGACATTTACACTTGCTGTAAACCGTAACTTCAAGAATCAAAATGGTGAACGCGAAGCAGATTTTATTAACTGTGTTATTTGGCGTCAGCAAGCTGAAAACTTGGCTAACTGGGCTAAAAAAGGCACATTGGTTGGTGTTACTGGTCGTATTCAGACTCGTAACTATGAAAACCAACAAGGCCAACGTGTTTACGTAACTGAGGTCGTTGCAGATAATTTCCAAATCTTGGAAAGTCGTGCTACACGTGAAGGTCAATCAGGTGGTTCTTACAACGGTGAATTTAACAACAATTCATCATTTGGTGGATCTTCTAATGGTGGTTTCTCATCACAACCTTCACAACAAACACCTAACTTTGGTCGTGACGAAAGCCCATTTGGTAATTCAAACCCAATGGACATTTCAGATGACGATCTTCCATTCTAATGTATATGGACACCTCAAGTGTTAAACTTGAAACAACAATAATATAAAGGAGAATAAAACATGGCTCAACAACGTCGTGGCGGATTCAAACGCCGTAAAAAAGTTGATTACATCGCAGCTAATAAAATTGAATATGTTGATTACAAAGATACTGAGCTTCTTAGCCGTTTCGTTTCAGAACGTGGTAAAATTCTTCCACGTCGCGTAACTGGAACTTCAGCTAAAAACCAACGTAAAGTAACAACAGCTATCAAACGCGCTCGCGTTATGGCTCTTATGCCATTCGTAAACGAAGACTAATTCGTTGCGGTGATCAGAAAAAAACGGCTCTTTGTCAACTGTAGTGGGTGACTTATAGCTAAGCACGAGAGGAGACGAAATGCGTCTTCTCTTTTTGCATGTTTAAAGCGATAAAGATACGTTTTTTAAAGTTGTCAAAGTTCCTGAATCCAAAGGCATTACGCTTGATGTCTTTGATGAGTTTGTTGGTTGCCTCCAGTTTGGCGTTAGAATAAGGAAGCTCAATAGCGTTTATGACGTGTTGCTTGTGGTGAAGGATAGTTCTCAGAGCTGTTTTAAAGGTTTGATTGAGATGTGGTAAGGCTTCTTCAATCAAGTCAAAGAAGTAGTCAGCGTTTTTCTCTTGCAGGTGGAACAGTAGGAACTGGTAGAGGTCATAATACCCTTTCAACTCAGGGACAAGGTGGAATATCTCGGTCAAACATTCTTTTGGTGTGAGCGTTTCTCCAAAAGTCCTTGAACGAAAGCTGTTTAGAGAGAGTTTACGACTGTCTTTCAGCACGGATTTCCAGTAGTATTTGAGGGCACGATATTCTAAAGATTTCTTGTCGAACTGTGTCATAAGTTGAATACGTGTGTGATTAAGAGCACGGCTCATGTGCTGCACGATATGAAATCTATCAATAACAATCTTAGCGTTAGGAAAGAGTTTTGGAATCATTGGGATGTAACTGCCAGACATATCAACGGTAACGACTTTCACGCTGTTCCTAGCCTCTTTAGAATACCTGAAGAAATGATTGCGAATGGTTGTTTGTGTCCGATTCTCAAGGATGGTGATGATTTTCTTGGTCTCAAAATCCTGTGCAATGAAGGCAAGCTTTCCTTTTTGATACGAAAACTCATCGATGGAGAGGATTTCAGGCAGACGAGAGAAGTCCTCTTTGAAAGTGAATTCCTTGAGTTTTCGGTGTACGGTAGAGGTTGAAATCGCTAAATCCTGAGCAATGTGTGTTAAGGCTTGACGATTGACCAAGGCTTGCGCGACCTTCTGTCTGAGAGGTTCAGAGATTTGACAGTTTTTCTGTATCAAGCTGGTTTCAGAGACGGTTACCTTACGACAATTCTTGCATTGAAAACGCCGTTTCTTGAGCCTAATAAGACTGGGGAAGCCAGCCACCTCAAGAAATGGTATTTTCGATGGCTTTTGGAAGTCATATTTTATCTGTTTTCCCTGACAGTGATTACAGTTTCCAGGAGCGTAGTCCAGTGTAGCTATCATCTCAATGTGTGTCTTGTGTTTCAAAACTTTGTTCAACGTGATATTTTTGTCTTTAATTCCAATCAATTGTGTAGTATGATAGAGTTGTTCCATATGATGCTTTCTAATGTGAGTTTGGTCGCTTTTCATTATAAGTCATATGGGACTTTTTGTGTATATTCAAAAAGCCCTATAATTCCACAGTGGAGTTACCCACTACAGAAATTATAGAGCCAAAAAAACGACTTCGAAAGAGGTCGTTTTTTGTGTGGAAAAATCTTTTTTGAGTTTACAAGTTGGAATTATTATTTTATAATAATTCCAAAAATATGATTATTGTAAAACAATAATTTAGAGGGAGACTTATGAAAGAGGTTGCTTTAAAAGTTGGAAGAGAAGTTGTTAAAATAATACACTATCTATCGCTTGTAGGTATGATTTTGATGGGATTTGGTATCTTTGCAGTATTTTTTGCTAGGCAAAATTACGGTGGCTTATTTACTTTGGATTATGGTTATCAAAGTATCCAAGTCTCTGTCTAGATTTCGATTGTTGTTTTAATAATGGCTATGATTATTTTTTACCTTCTGTTTAGGATAATGCGAGCTTTGGATAAGTTGTTGATAAATTTTCAAGATGAAGAGTATTTTTGCTCCGAAAACATCAATTTGCTTTCTAAAGTTCTTCTTTACCAGATTTTATTCACAGGTATTCAATTACTTGTTAACATATCACTTAATTTTTCTAAAATAGCTGATGCAAGTAGCTTATTTGATTTATCTTTAAAAGATTATCTTGTGAATATTGTTTTTATCATTATCAATGATATTGCTATTATTATGCTAAAACGTGGTTATAAATTGCAAAAAGACCACGATGAGATTATTTGATATGGAAGAAATAAAAGTACATTTAGATAAGGTGTTAAAATCAAGAAATATTACCTCTAAGGAGCTGGCTGAGAAAATAGGAATCACTGAGGCAAATTTGTCTATTCTGAAGACTGGAAAGGCAAAAGGGGTCAGGTTTAATACCTTGATGAGTATTTGTAGAGAGTTGGATTGTCAGCCGGGAGATATTTTAGAATATAGGAGAGATTATGATGAAAGTAATTGAGGTTTTGGGAGTGACTTTATTATTTGGACTGTTATCGGGTTGTGGCATTATCTCAGAAGCTACTTATGATACCGCTGGTGCCATTAAAAACTGAAAGTAGTCAAGCTTATCAAAGTGAAGAATAACTAAATGTTAAAAATATTTTGGTGGTAAATAAAGACGAGGTTTTACCTTTAGAGAATCACTTTTCTGGGATAGTGTATATCATGTTTACAAAAGAAGATCTGAAAAAAGGTCTGAAGACTGATTTTTTACTGAATGACAAATCATTAACAGATGTTAAAGAAGACAGTCAGGATGATTTCAATATTCGTTACCACAAGAAAACATATTTCTCAGCTAACAAAATTACGATTGAAAATCTTGATCAGATTAAAATGACCTCAACTTGGTCAGATGACGTTGTTTTGAGTTTGCGTTCTAAATAAAAAATAACCTCACTAAACCTTATGCTTAGTGAGGTTATTTTTATTGTTGTGGTGTCATTGCGTTTAGGATATTGTATTTCTTTTGTAGGAAATAACGTCCGACAAGTGACACAGCACCGATGATTAACATGACGATTGGTGGTAATTGTGGGTTAAGAACGGTTGGTAAGAATGCAGTTGCTGTGTATAGGAGAACCCAACCAAGCATTGCTAAACCAAGTACAAGGAAAGTTTTTTTCCAACCTGGTCGTTCGCTCTTAGGTTTACCAGCGAAGCGATAGATGAAGTGGTAAGTTGCGTACATAGCAGCACCCCCACCAAAACCAAGGGCAAGAAGTGAGAAAAGCCCAGAGCTAGTTGTTGCTGAATTGAAGAATCCCATAAGTGCATTAAGAAGAGCAACGATTCCGATGAAAAGAAGTGATGTATCTAACCACATTAACCAAGGGTTATCGTTTTTCTTTTCTTGGTTTGCTTTGGCATCGGAAGCTTTTTCAGTGAAAGAAGCAGCCCAAACTGTTGGTGCACCAAGAAGGGTACGAGCAGTTAAGCCTTTTTTCTGGTTTTCAATGATTGTTGGTAAAACTTCTTCCAAAATTGCTTGGATTTCTTCGTCAGATTTACCATCTTCAATCAATTGATTAGTAGCGATGTGAATAAATTCTTGGTTCTTTTTAGTAAGATTAGTTAAATCCATAAATATTCTCCTATATAAGGTTTTATAAGATAAAGTCAGTTATTAGTTAGAGAAAACAAAACCTTTGCTTTTTCTAACTAGTAAATGCCTAAAATTCATTTTCAATAAAGTCACAACGAGAGAAATTTGATTCGATAATAATCAAATTTCGAGCTAGTAAGAGAGTTAGGGAATCGCTAACAAAATTACGAATTAGTGAGCTGCCTAGGAAGAATCCTGATAGATTCTTCCGTATTTCTGTTAGAGACTGTAGTCGCAACAGAAATTGGCAGGTTAAAACCATTTCTTCCTGAAGAAGTAGAACACCACAGACAAGCTCATGGCAGCAGCGATGAAGACGATGTACCAAAAGGCATGTGGTAGACCGTTTAATGGTAACCAGTTGTTTTGGAAGTTCATCCCGTAGGCAGAGAAGATAACCGTTGGAATATCAAGTGCCATGGTCATCAGAGCCAAGGTTTTCATGATGGTATTCTGGTTGTTGTTGATGATTGAAGCGGTTGTTTCAGTCATGGCATTCAAGACATTTTCATAAATGCCAGCCATCTCAATCGCCTGTTGTGTTTCAATCAAAGTATCTTCAAGCAAATCTTCATCTTCGATGTATTTTTTCAAAGAGCTGGTACTACTTGAAAGTTTTTTAACGATACGTTCATTGAATTTCAATGAGGCTTTCAAGTAGACGATAGATTTTTCAAGCTCCATCATGTCGATTAATTGTTCGTTACGTGTAGCATTTTCCAATTCAGCTTCGATTCGGTCACTTTGACGGTCGATAGAACGAAGGGCTGTTAGGAATAGCTCTGCGTTACGATAAAGCAGTTGGAAAACAAAACGTGTCTTCATGAAGGTATAGAAGTTTTTCACACGACGATTGAAGAAGTTATCAAATAGGGTTAATTCTTGCAAACACGTTGTGATAACGGCGTTGTCAGTTACGATGATACCTAGCGGAATTGTTACATAATAGCTTTTATTATTACGTTCTTCGTAGGTTGGAACGTCGACGATAATCAAAGTGTAATCGTCTTCGACAGAGATACGTGATGTTTCTTCAAGGTCGAGTGGCGCACGAAGGTCTGTGATATCGATATTAAATTGTTCGGCTAAACTCACAGACTCTTCCTGGGAGGGGTTAACCAAATTAATCCAAGCTCCTGGCTCGAATGTATTGATTTCTTTAAACTCTAACGCTGTTGATAGAAACATTTGTTCCATAAAAACAACCCCTCCTTTTGCGATGAGATGCAAGAACTATTAAACTATGATAACTAGTTAGGACCACCAGCGAAAGTGCCGTCTTTAGTTCTTGTTCAATGATTTTTTTAAGTTGTAAAATAATCTCTTTTTAGACAAAATTCTACATACTAGTCTATTATACTACAATTAGCAGTTTTTGGGGACAGAGAAAAGTAGAAAATTTGTTATAATGAAATAAGAAGAAAAAGTACTCGTAAAGAAAGGATGGAAAGCTAAGCGTGGCCTAGTGTCAAGCTTAGCTTATCTCATAGATCATGCAAGATAAATTGATTATTCGTGGGGCTCGTGCCCACAATTTAAAAAATGTCAATGTTGAGATTCCGCGGGATAAATTAGTTGTTGTGACCGGTTTGTCGGGGTCTGGAAAATCAAGTTTGGCATTTGATACGATTTACGCAGAAGGGCAACGTCGTTACGTTGAAAGCTTGTCTGCTTATGCCCGCATGTTTCTTGGAAATATGGAAAAACCTGATGTGGATTCGATTGAAGGACTTAGCCCAGCGATTTCTATTGACCAAAAAACAACTAGTAAAAACCCGCGCTCTACTGTAGGAACAACGACAGAAATCAATGATTATCTGCGCCTTTTGTACGCGCGTGTGGGGACGCCTTACTGTATTAATGGGCACGGTGTTATTACGGCATCATCTGTTGAACAGATTGTTGACCAAGTTTTGGAATTGCCAGAACGTACCCGTATGCAGATTTTGGCGCCTGTAGTTCGTCGTAAAAAAGGACAACACAAAACGATTTTTGACCGCATTCAAAAAGACGGTTATGTACGTGTGCGCGTGGACGGTGAGATTTATGATATTTCAGGGGTGCCTGAACTTTCTAAGAGTAAAATGCACAATATCGAAATCGTTGTTGATCGCTTGATTAATAAAGACGGCATTCGTTCACGTCTCTTTGATTCTGTGGAAGCTGCGCTTCGTTTGGCTGATGGTTATATCATTATCGACACTATGGATGGCAATGAATTGCTTTTCTCAGAACACTATTCTTGCCCAGTCTGTGGCTTTACTGTTCCCGAATTGGAGCCACGTTTGTTTTCATTTAATGCGCCATTTGGTTCATGTCCAACCTGTGATGGTTTAGGAAATAAACTGGAAGTTGACTTGGATTTGGTGATTCCTGATCGTAGTAAGACTCTTCGTGAAGGTGCGCTAGCACCATGGAATCCAATTTCATCAAACTATTATCCTGCTATGCTTGGGCAAGCTATGGAAGCTTTTGGTGTTGATATGGATACACCTTTTGAAGACTTGAGCGAAGAAGAGCAAAATCTTGTGCTTTACGGTTCAGGTGAGCGTGAATTCCACTTCCATTATGTCAATGATTTTGGTGG